>DATCIC010000270.1:0-3804 GCA_036508025.1 Rhodoferax sp.
CGGCGGCGGAACCGGCAAGGATCTCGCCACTGCGGGTGGCGCGATCGCTGGAGCCGCCATCGGTGCCAACGTCAACGGCGGCACACCGCAGGCCGCAGCCCAGGACGTTCGGCGCTGCGAAAACGTACCCAACCAAAGACCCCAATACTGGGACGTCAGCTACGACTTCCGGGGTCAGGCGCATCGCGTTCAGATGACCACACCGCCCGGCCCAACCGTGACCGTCAACGCGCAGGGTGAGCCGCGCAAGTAAGCGCTGCTGGCTGGATCAGGAATCAGCCAGCAGGCACAGGCTGTGTGTTCAATAACGCAAAGGTTTGCTGGGCTAGTAGCCCAGCAAACGCGGCAACCACAGCACCAGTTGCGGAAACACCATCACCAGCGCCATTGCGAGCAACATCGCGCCCACCATCCACAGCGCCCAGCGCACGGTGGATTCCATCGAGACACCCGCAATGCGGGTGGTCACCATCAGGTTAACCGCCATCGGCGGCGTGAATTGCCCGATCGCCATGTTCATCGTGATGACGACACCAAACCAGACCGGGTCCCAGCCGTAGGTGAGCATGATGGGCACCAGAATCGGCAAAAACACCAGAAAGATCGACACCGCATCGAGCAACATGCCAGCAATCAGCAGCATGACCGTGATCATCACCAGCATCAGGGCCTCATTGCCGGCAAATCCGAGCAGCAACTTGGCGAAAGCATCGAAGGCGCCGAGCGTCGAGCCGGCATGCGCGAAGACGCCAGCCAGCGAGATGATGATCAGCACCACCGCTGAAATTTCGGCCGATTCGACCAACACCCGGTACACCTTGCGCAGGTCCAGCGTGCGGTAGACAAAAAGGCCGACAAAAAGGCCGTAGAAAGCCGCCACGACCGCTGCCTCGGTCGGTGTGAACATACCGGTGCGCATGCCACCCAGAATGATCACCGGCGCCAGCAAGCCCCAGATTGCCTCCTTGAAGCTGTCCCACAAACGCGGTGTGACTTCGTCAGAGGCGATGCCCCAGCCATGCTGGCGCGACAGGTACAAAGTCGGAACGATCAACGCCAGTCCGGCCAGAATGCCGGGCAGCATGCCGCCGGCAAACAACGCCGGCACGGAGGCGGCCGGTACCAGCACGCTGTACACGATCAGAGCGATCGAGGGCGGAATCAGGATCGCGGTGGAGCCGGCAGCAGCTATCAGCGTTGAAGAAAACTCCTTCGGATAACCCTGCTTGAACATGCTCGGAATCATCACCATCGCCACCGCCGCAGCGTCGGCCGGGCCGGAGCCGGAAATGCCGCCCAAAAACATGCACACCAGAATGGCCACCACGCCCTGGCCGCCGCGGCGCTTGCCGACGATGGCGGAGGCGAAGCGCACGATGCGCAGCGCAACGCCAGCGCGCTCGAACATCATGCCAGCCAGCACGAATACCGGTAGTGCCAGCAGCGGATACTTGGCGATACCGTTATAAGCGTTGGTGGGCACCGCCATGATGCCCAGACCTTCGATCAGAATCACTGCGGTGCCGGTGATGCCGAGCGCAATTGCCAGCGGCGCCCCGATCAGCAGCAGCAGCGCAAAACCGGCAAATAAAATCAGGCTGCCTTCGGCGATCATGACGCGCTCCGATCTGCCACCTGCCGACTGGACTGCCGGCTAAAACGGATCAGGCGGCCAATGATGCGCAGGAAAATTACCACCGACAGCAGTGGCAGCCAGATCGTGTAAATCCATTGCGCAATGCCGATGCCGGGCGAGGTGGTATCAAACTGCCAGTCATCCCAGAACAGGAACGTGCCATACCAGGCCATGATGGCAAACATCAGCGCGCCCAACGCCAGCACCACGTATTCAAGCAAACGCGCCAGTTTGACAGGCAAGCGATCCGTCACAAAGGTCATGCGAATGTGGCTATTACGCGCAAAAGCCGCGGCAGCACCCAAAAATGTCAACACCACTATCAGAAAGATAGAAAACTCCTCCGTAAAAGCAAATGAAACATCGGTGAAATAGCGCACCAGCACATTGGCAAATGTGATGCAACAGATCAGCGCCATGGCCAGCGCAGCAAAAAATTCCTCAATCCTGACTGGCACCCGTGGCGCTTCCTCGGTCGGGGGGATGGTGTCGGGCTTGTCACTCATGGCATTGGCCTTTTCATTGGGCTAGAAAACAAAAAAGCCCTGTGGTGAGCAGGGCACATGGGGGGAAGAAGTCTGCTTACTTGCGTGCAGCAATTGCCGCTTCGGCTTTTTTAACCAGGCCGGTACCAATGGTCTTGGACCATTTCTCATAGGTTGGCCGAGTCAGCTTGCGAAAGGCGTCAACTTCAGCCGGACTCAGGCGCGTGACCTTGACACCCAGCGCTTCAACGTTTTTATAAATGGTGTTGTCAGCCGTCGTGAGGCCTTTGCGTGCCAATGTGGTTTCTTCACTGCCAGCCTGTACGGCAGCCGCGCGCACGGCATCCTGATCTGCCTTGCTCCAGCTCTCCCACACTTTGCGATTGACCACAAAGATCAGCGGATCAGCGACATAGCCCCACAGCGTCAGGTATTTTTGCCCGACGGCATGAATTTTGGCGCCGGTAAACACCGAAATCGGGTTTTCCTGACCATCCACCGCGCCCGAGGCCAGCGCAGGCTGGGCATCAGCCCAACTCATCTGCGTCGGGTTGGCGCCCAAGGCCGTAAAGGTGTCGTTAAACAGAGGCGAGCCCACGACGCGGAACTTCAATCCCTTCATGTCAGCCGGGGTGCGGATCTCACGCTTGGAATTGCTGACTTCGCGAAAGCCGTTTTCACCCCAGGCGAGTGGCACGACGCCATTTTTTTCGATGACACTGAAAAGATCTTTGCCAACCTCGCCGTGCGTCAGTGCGTCAATCGCCCGATAGTCGGGCATCAGGAACGGCAGCGAGAACAGGTTGAGCTCTTTCACCTGGGGCGACCAGTTGATCGACGAGCCTACCGCTAGATCAATCACACCCTGACGGATCGCCGTGAATTCACGGGTCTGATCGCCGGCTACCAACGAGGTGCCGGGGTACATCTTGATGTTGATGCGACCCTGGGTTTTCTCCTTGACCAGTTCAGCCCAGCGCTCGCCGCCTTTGCCCCATGGAAAAGCGGTGCCCAGCACGGTGGATAGACGGTATTCAGGCTGGTAATTTTGCTGCGCGCCGGCCGGAAGCGAGACGGCGAGTGAGGCGGTAATGGCAGCCGAAGCGGCTAGCGACAAGAGGGACTTAATCAAGGCAGTATCTCCTTCAAAGTGTGGAACAGCCGGAAACGGCCGGTTTTTTGACACGTCAATCATAGTGCAGCACGTTCAACGCTAAATCTCCTCCGGCGGCACGGGCCAGACAAACAGGATGATCAGCGGCGCAAAGGATGCTAACGAAGCGACCACGGCAGTGCCGCTGCATCATCAGTCACCCACTATTGATTTCTGCACAATGCCGAGCACCGTGTTCAAGTCTTCAATCGGCACCTGACCCGGTGCTGAACTGCTGGCACCGACCGCAAAAGTCAGGGCCGAGCCGAAGGTCCAGCCAAACAGACGCGTGAGGGAGCCATACGGACCCATCGACATGCTGATCAATGGAATCTTCAGCTTCTGACTCGACTTCAAAGTGGCAGTCAACAGCGTCAACACATCGTCCAGATCGCGCGGCATGACGGCGACTTTGGCGATGTCAGCGCCGAGTTGTTCGGCCTGCAAAAAGCGTTGATTGAGCGTCTCCAGCCCGGGCGTACAAGCAAAATCATGAAAAGACAGGATCAGCTTAATGTCATTGGCTTTGG
>DATCIC010000271.1:0-6763 GCA_036508025.1 Rhodoferax sp.
TTTGCAAGGCGTGCTTGAGCAACAAGCGGCCCGCCGATGTGGGCTTCAACGGACGACTGCGCACAATCAGGACCGTACCCACCTGTACTTCGAGCGAGCGCAAACGCTGCGACACGGCCGATTGGGTGATCGACAGGCGCACGGCAGCGCGCTCAAACCCCCCCTCTTCCACGATAGCGGCGAGACATTCCAAGGCATCCGGGTCAAAAGTACTCATATCAGTTAGTCTAATGCCGGATCACAAACATTTCAGGACTGCGGCGATGGCGATTTCTGAAACCCTTACTTCAGACTTGACAATCCACAAGCCGCCCCGATCTGCGCAGGATTAAGCTTCTATCCAAACGGAGGTAGCCATGTCCCCTGTGCGTCCCCCTGCTGTTGCTGGTACTTTCTATCCTGGACAGGCGTCGGTCTTGTTGAACGATGTCACGACCCTGCTGGCCCAGGCCCGGCCCGGCGCAAACCTGGGCGGCCCTACCCCCAAAGCGCTGATCGTGCCCCATGCCGGCTATGTCTACTCCGGCGCAACCGCCGCGCTGGCCTATGGACAGCTCGCCAGCGGGCGATCCAGCATTCGACGTGTGGTTTTGCTGGGCCCGGTACACCGGGTGCCCGTCAGGGGCTTGGCGCTGCCGGGTGTTGACGCCTTTGCCACACCCCTGGGCCGCATCGAAATCGACCAGGACGCCGTGGCCGCCATCGCGCACTTGCCGCAAGTGGTGATCAGCCGCGCCGCCCACGCCCAGGAGCATTCGCTGGAGGTTCAATTGCCGTTCTTGCAAGCGGTACTGGATGATTTCAAACTGGTGCCGCTGGCGGTGGGCGACGCGACACCAGCGCAAGTAGCCGAGGTGCTCGAAGCGCTCTGGGGAGGGGCTGAGACACTGATCGTCATCAGCTCCGATTTGTCGCACTTCTTGCCCTATGGTGCGGCGCAAAAGGTCGACCACGACACGGTGCAAGAGATGTTGCAGTTCAACAGCAGCATCACGCACCACCAGGCCTGCGGCGCCGCGCCGGTCAACGGCCTGCTACAGGCGGCCCGCCAGCACCACCTGCAACCCGAACTGCTTGGGCTGTGCAACTCCGGTGACACAGCAGGCGACAAGAACCGGGTGGTGGGCTACGCCGCCCTGGCGTTCAGACAGGAGCTCCACAATGACCCATTCGCACACTAAGGGGCACACCTTGCTGCCGATTGCCCGCGCCACCATTTCGACGGCTTTGGGGCGCCCCCTTGAAGCACCGGAACAAGCGCTCTGGCTGCAAGAGCCGGGCGCCTGTTTTGTCACCCTGACGCAACACGGCCAGCTGCGCGGCTGCATTGGCACGCTGGAGGCGCGCCGCACCCTGCTGGCTGACGTGAAGGCCAATGCGCTGGCAGCCGCCTTCGCCGACCCGCGTTTTTCGCCTCTGGTCGCAGCAGAACTTGAACACACCGAGATTGAAGTCTCTTTGCTGTCGGCCATGCAGGCTATGCAGTTTGAAAGCGAAGCCCACGCACTGGCCCAGTTGCAGCCCGGCATTGACGGTGTGGTTTTTGAATTTGCGCATTACCGCAGCACGTTTTTGCCGCAGGTGTGGGAACAACTGCCCAGCGCGCCCGAGTTCATGGCGCACCTCAAACACAAGGCCGGCCTGCCGCCCGACTTTTGGGCCGCTGGTGTGCGCTTGCAGCGCTACAGCGTGAGCAAATGGAAGGAGACCGACCTCAGGTCGGCCACCGCCAAGGCCCCGAACCAGGAGAACTTGTAATGCAGGAATCCAGCTACCCCGGGCGCTACTGGCACTGGCTCGATGACGGTCGCATGCAGTGCGACCTGTGTCCGCGCGACTGCCGCTTGCACGAGGGCCAGCGCGGCGCCTGCTTTGTGCGCATGCGCCAGGGTGACCAGATGATTCTGACCACCTACGGGCGCTCATCGGGCTTTTGCATCGACCCAATCGAAAAAAAGCCTCTCAACCACTTTTACCCCGGCAGCAGCGTGCTGTCGTTTGGCACGGCCGGGTGCAACCTGGCCTGCAAGTTTTGTCAGAACTGGGACATCAGCAAGTCGCGCGACATGGACCGCCTGATGGACCAGGCCTCGCCCGAGGCCATCGCCATGGAGGCCGTCAAATACGGCTGCAAAAGTGTCGCCTTCACCTACAACGACCCGGTGATCTTTGCCGAATATGCGATGGATGTGGCCGATGCCTGCCACGCACGCGGCGTGCAGGCGGTGGCCGTGACGGCCGGCTATATGCACGATCAGCCACGGCGTGATTTTTACGCCAAGATGGATGCCGCCAACGTCGACCTGAAAGCCTTCACCGACGACTTCTATTTCAAGCTGACCGGCTCGCACCTGCAGCCGGTGCTCGACACGCTGGTCTACCTCAAGCGCGAAACCCAGGTGTGGTTCGAAATCACCACCCTCTTGATCCCCGGTCACAACGACTCGAACGAGGAAATCACGGCCATGAGCCGCTGGATCATGCAGGAACTCGGGCCCGATGTGCCGCTGCATTTCTCGGCCTTTCACCCGGACCACAAAATGCCGGACGTGCCCGCCACACCACCGGCCACGCTGGTACGCGCCCGCAACATCGTGATCAAAGAGGGCTTGCACTATGTGTACACCGGCAATGTGCATCACGCAGAAGGTGACACCACCTTCTGCCCGAGCTGCCACGCGCCGCTGATCGTTCGCGACTGGTACCAGATCAAACAATACCGGCTGGACGCCAACGGCCACTGCCCGGACTGCGGCGCCGCCGCAGCCGGGCGCTTTGACGCGAAAAGTGGCGACTTCGGCCGCCAGCGCATCCCGATTGCCATCGGCGCCTGAGCGGCGCAGAGGTGTTCCGATGAAACCAAGCTACCCACAACTAGTCCATATTCCGGTGGAAGACATCCACGTCGAAGGCCTGCTGGAACTGCCCCCCGAGCCCCAGGGTATCGTGCTGTTTGCCCATGGCAGCGGCAGCAGCCGTCACAGCCCGCGCAACAACTATGTGGCGCGCGTACTGCACGACAAAGGCATTGGCACGCTGCTGATGGACTTGCTCACCGGGACTGAAGACCTGGACTACCAGACCCGCTTCGACATTGCCTTGCTGACGCACCGTCTGCTGGTTGCCACGCGCTGGGTCAAACTGATGGAGGCCACGCGGCAACTGCCGATTGCTTACTTTGGCGCCAGCACCGGGGGGGCCGCGATGAAGACGTGATTGAACTCAACCGCGAGGTCTATGCCCGCCTGCCCTGCGCCAAGGAGCTGAGCATCATTGCCGGCGCGACCCATTTGTTTGAAGAAGCGGGCACGCTGGAAGAAGTGGCGCGCCAGGCCGCCGTGTGGCTCGGCCAGTACCTGAAAAACTGAAGTCGGTATGCCCTGAAGCGGGTCAGGTCAGACTCAGGCCTCTTTCAATAGCTCAATCACCTCGTCATCGTCCACCTGCGGGAAGTGCTGGTAGAACTGCCCTACCGCCTGGAAAAAGGGGGGCGCTTCAAGACACACCACCTCGTCCGCCAGATCAGCCACTTTGGCCAGCGTGTCCGGCGGCGACACGGGGATAGCGCAAATCAGTTTGGCAGGCTTCATGGCCCGCAAACCATGCAGCGCAGAGATCATGGTGGCACCCGTGGCCAAGCCATCGTCAATGACGATGACGATGCGCCCGGCAGGATCAATGGGAGCGCGAATCGGCGTGTACTGGGCGCGGCGCTGCCGAATGGTCTCTATCTGGGTCCGCTTCTCGGCCTCAAGGTAGTCCGCACTGCCGCCATAGAGCTGGGCGAAATCGGCCAGGTAAGTCCAGCCGCTTTCATTGACTGAGCCGATGGCCAGTTCCGGCTGGTGCGGCGCACGCAGCTTGCGCACCAACACCACATCCAATTCACCGCCCAGCTTGTCGGCGATGATCTTGGCCATCGGAACTGCGCCGCGCGGGATCGCCAGGATCAGGGGATTCTTGCCGCTGTAGGCCTTAAGTTTCTCGGCCAGCCGATCAGCCGCTTCATCGCGATCACGAAACATGGTTGGAATACCCTTTGTTTGTGGTGTTGGCGCCCGAACGGAACCTCAGGGCGGCATGTTCCGCCCCCAACACGGCGAAGTCTGCTCTATTGCCCAGGTGAGTACTTGATTATTCGCAACGTGGCGCGGCAAGCCGCCGCTATCCTGAAATTGAAGTTTTGTATTGCTGCGCTTGCCATGCGGTGCCATGAAGATGGTTGGCGCGTCATGAATTGGCCCAAGGCATGTTGCTCTACTCGCTGAACTCGGATGACACGTTTGCCCAAGGCTTGGCGGTTAGTCTGGGAGTCAAGCTTGCGCCCCATGAGTACCGCCGCTTTGAAGACGGCGAGCACAAGCTCAGGCCGCTGCTGGACCCACGCGGCAGCGATGCCTTCGTCGTTCACAGTCTGCATGGTGATGCGCAGAACAGCCCACATGACAAGCTGTGCCAGCTATTGATGTTCATCGCGACCTTGCGCGAGCATGGTGCGGCGCGGGTGACAGCGGTCGTGCCCTACCTTGCCTACGCCCGCAAAGACCGGCAAACCAAACCATTCGACCCGGTCAGCTTGCGCTACGTCGCCCAGTTGTTTGAGGCTGTCGGTACGACGCAGTTGATTGTGCTGGAGGCCCACAACGTGGCGGCGTTTCAGAACGCCTTTCGTTGTCCAACCATGCACCTGGAAGCACACCAGGCGTTCAACGCCATGGTTGTTGAATTGGCCGCTGATGCCCGGCTGGCGGTGGCCTCGCCCGACCCCGGCGGCGTCAAACGGGCTCAACTCTGGCGTGAATCACTGGAAACGACACTCCTGCGCCCGGTTGGCTTTGCCATGGTGGACAAGCGTCGCAGCGCCGGCGTTGTCAGCAGCGACAACCTGGTGGCCGGTGAGGTCGATGGCATGAGGGTTTTGCTGCTTGATGACCTCATCGCCAGTGGAGAGACCATGCGGCGCGCGGCGCTTGCCTTGCGGCGATCGGGTGCGCGCGAGGTGGTGGCGTGTGTTGCTCACGGGCTTTTCACTGGCTCGGCGGCGCAAGCGCTGGCCGATGACAGCATTGCAAGAATAATCATCACGGACAGCGTTCCGCCATTTCGTCTGTCTCTGGCGTGCGCGGTGCGCCGCAAGCTATCCATCGCCTCTGCGGTACCCTTGTTTGCTCAGGCCATCAAGGCGTCTCTATGTGCATGGTCTGGTTGAAGGCGTCCAGTGCCACCAGGGCACGCGCAATATACCGCTCGGACAGCGCTGGCCACCTTTCAGGCGAGCGCGGTCGCGGATCGAGCAGGTGCGCCATCGCCAGACGCGCGCGCAACATGGCACGGTACGCGGTATAAAAATACATCACGCTCACCCAGCGCGTCGGCGATGCCCGCAACCAGCTGCGGACCAATCCAGGGAGCACCCGCCATGTCGCACTCCAGGCCCAGGTAGGCAACTTCATCAAAGGGGTCAACCTGGCGCAATTGCGGGTTGAACTCCAGGCAGTCAATCACCACCGGGGGATCAAGCAGGCAGACATGATCAGGTCGTAGATCACCGTGCCCGTCCAGCACATGACGGCGCGAGGCACGAGCCCGCAACAAGTCGGCGCACTGCGACAGTGCCGCCTCCAGACGATCAATGGCCAGCCTCACATCCTGGAGCACAAACTGGGGGCGCAGCAGCACCTCGCGGTTCAGCGCCTGCTCATAGCGCAAGCGCGACACATAGTCGTTCGCACTCACGGGAGCCGCCGGCGCCGCCCGGTAGAACGCGCCAAGCAAGGCAACCAGCGCATCAATATCCTTTCTTGCAACACTGTGGCTTGCAATCAGGTCGAGCAGCATGCGACGGCGGGGCAGGCGCCGCATCACAACCAGCCAGTCGACGGTTTCTCCGGGGGCGGGCCATTGTGCCTCGGGCACCAGAGCAAAGGCGCCCTTCTGCCACTGCAACGCCACCACGCCGAGATAGACACCCGGCGCCAAACGCGCGTTCAGCCGAACTTCTTCCCGGCAATAAAACTCGCGCGCCTGCAGGGTGGTGAAATCGAGAAATGGGAAGCAAACAGGTTTCTTGAGTTTGAAGACCCGTTGCTCCAGCATGAAGACCCATGACATATGGGTTTCGACGAGTTCGACCTGCTGACCCAAGGATCCATAGCTTGCAGGCGATTGCAGGAACTTCAGCTTGGCCTCAATGTCGGGCATGTTAAGTGTGGCCTTGAGAAAGTTAGGGTGGCATATTTCGCCACCCAACACGACGAAGTCTGCTCTATTGCCCAGGTGAGCACTTGATTTTTCTCAACGTGGTGCGGCAGACCCTGGCTATTCTGAGACGACAAACTTTTGTTTCGTTGAATTACTCACCAGGAGATGTCATGAAAACAGATTCGGAATTGAAAAAGGATGTACTGGCAGAGATGTTGTGGGACCCCCTCATTCCCGAAGCCCGCGTGGGTGTTTCGGTCACTGACGGTGTGGTGACCTTGACCGGCCACCTCGACACCTATGCCGAAAAAGTGGCAGCCAAACGTGCGGTTGAGCGTGTCAGTGGTGTCAAGGCTGTTGCGGTCGAGCTCGACGTCATCCCGGCCGGCATTCACCAACGCAGCGACACTGAAATTGCAGCAGCAGTGGAACATGCGCTGAGCTGGAACACTTCGGTGCCACAAGACCGGGTCAAGGTGACGGTGGAAAAAGGCTGGGTGACCCTGAGTGGCGAGCTGGACTGGAATTTTCAGCGCCGGGCGGTGGAACGTATGACACGCCC
>DATCIC010000272.1:0-2488 GCA_036508025.1 Rhodoferax sp.
GGATGGTATGGTCAAGCCATGAAAACACAAATTGATCACTTGGTCGTCGTGGCACAAACGCTGGAGCTTGGGGTGCAGTGGTGCGAGGCCACGCTGGGCGTCACGCCCGGGCCGGACGGTGAGCACCCGCAATATGGCACCCATAACCGCCTCTTCAAAATCGCCACACCGGCCAACCCGCTGGCCTATCTTGAAATCATTGCCATCAATCCAGACGCTAAACGGCCCGCCAGCGCAACAGCCAAACGCTGGTTTGACATGGACGATGCGGCGCTGCAGGCAGCCGTCGCTATTGAGCCGCGTCTGGTGCATTTTGTTGCCAACACCGACGATATCCAGGCCGCCCGCAGCGCTTTGAAAGCGCTAGGCATCGACCGTGGACCCGCAGTGCAAGCCAGTCGCCACTCACGCCGCGGCTTGTTGCAATGGCAAATCACCGTGCGCGAAGATGGGCAGCGCCTGTTCAACGGCGCACTGCCCAGCTTGATTCAATGGGGCAAACCGGATGCCGCCGAGCCGCTGCGCCTGCACCCCAGAAACAGCCTGCCGCGCTCCGGCGTTAGCTTGCAGGGCATTGCCGTCACGCACCCGACAGCCGTCAAACTGCAAGCGGCTTTTGATGCCATCGGGCTCACCGGCATTGCGGTGGAGACAGGCCCGGCCAATATCACCGCAACCCTGCACACGCCAAAAGGCCTTGTCGAGCTTCACAGCCACGGGATTTAGCGACTCCGCGCAAGGCCCGCAGCAAATCAAACCCGCTCCTAGAGGAAGGAGCGGTCATTCACCGCCGCCACGGCGGCGGACGAAGCAGCCGTTCGTCGAGGCCGGCAAGGTGCCAATCGAGCCATTCATCCCGGTTCCTGACTGTCAGTTGTCCCGCGCAAGCGTCTCAAAATAGCAACAGCAAAGTTAACTTATGTAAAGAAGCGATGACCCCCAATCGAATTGATCAGATGTAGACGAAACTCATTCTCATTCGAGCCGCAATGACCCGAATCAGACTGCAATTTGAATCACAGAGAAGGGCCTCCGCCATGTCATCACCCGCAAATCAAAGTCAACGCTGGCGTTTGAAAATCACGGCATATGGTCTCGGACTGATATCGCTGCTAACCCTTCTGCTGCCGATGCAGGCAAAGGCCGTGCCGGCGTTTGCCCGACAAACCGGGCAAAACTGTGTTGCTTGTCACGCTGGCGGACAGTTTCCCGAGCTGACGCCCTATGGACGAATGTTCAAGATGACGGGTTACACCATCGGTGAGCGCACCATTCCGCTGTCTGTCATGGCTCTTGCCAGCAGCTCCAGCATTGCCAATGCCCCTGCAGGAACTGCCAAAAGCGGGACCCCAATCCTTGCGACCGCCAGTGTATTTTTGGCCGGCAAGATCACTGATAACTTTGGCGCCTTTAGCCAGATTACCTTTGACCCCTATGCCGTTGACAACGGGGACGGATCGTTCTCTGGTCATAGCAATGCAGACAACATCGACATCCGCTTTGCCAATCACATCGTTGGCGACAAGCAGGACTGGATCTATGGGGTGAGCCTGAACAACAACCCCTCGCTGACTGACCCCTGGAACAGCGCGGCGGCATGGATGCAATATGTGCCGGTTCCATCGCCATCAAGTTCCCAGTTCATTGACGGTACTGCACCCTATCCTGGATTCGCCTCGGGTGGCAACATCGCAGGGCTTAACACCTACCTGTATTGGAACAAGACCGTCTACGCTGAAGTGGGAACCTACCGTACCGCGGATCGGGCCCTTTCCTTCATGACCGCGGGAGTGAACCCCAGAACCCAACTGAGTGGCAGCAACAATCCCTACTGGCGCTTGGCTCTCTCCCACGAGTGGGGGCCACATAACCTGATGGTTGGTACTTCGGGGATGGTTGCGCATGTGTATGACGACCCAACTGATACGTCCGACCCGGCTTCGGTTGGACGGTTCCGCAATACCGGCATTGATGCCCAGTACCAGTACATTCTCGATCCGCACACGGTGACGGCCCAGTTGGCCTACATGAGGACGGAGCAAACCTATTCGGATGCCAGCGCAAATCCTGGTCTAAGCGATACCAACATCGTGACGCGCGCGAAGCTGGGCTATACCTACCAGGCCAAATACGGCGGCAGCCTGTCCCTCTTCAATCAGACTGGCAGCACCAATATCCAGAGCGATCCTGCTACCAGAGGCGCCACCTATGAAGCCTTCTATATTCCCGTGCAAAACGTACGCATTGGTGCGCAGTACACGCGCTACAACAAATACCTGGGGGCAAGCACCAACTACGACGGTGCTGGGCGCAACGCCAGCGACAACAACTCGACGTTCTTGTACGTCTGGTTCGCGTATTAAGCGCCCTTGCAACATTGGAGATTCAGCATGAAATTTAGTCATATTCTTTGGGTTGTTGTGGCGGGTGTGCTCGGCGCTGGCTGCTCCAGCATCGAGAATTCCCGTAACCTGGCCAATCCAAAAGT
>DATCIC010000273.1:0-6488 GCA_036508025.1 Rhodoferax sp.
AGCGTGACATGGTTGCCCAGGCGCAGGTGCGCACGCATGATCGGGTAAACCGGCGGCAAGCCCAGGCCACCGGCAGTGAACACCACCGTCTGTTGGCCTTCATAGCGGTGCAGCGCGCTGGGCAGGCCGAGCGGGCCAGCAATACCGGTAAAGGCCTCGCCGACCTTCATATTGTTGATGGCCATACTGCTGGCGCCCATCGCTTGCACCACCAGGCAAATGGTGCCGGCTTTGGCATCCCAGTCGGCCAGATGGATTTTTTCCAGAATGGTTTGCGGCGCACCGGCTTGCCACGCGGCACCTCCTAAATCAAGTTTCAACCAATGCCAAGCCCGGCACCCGGCGAAAGTCTTTTCCATTGGCGGTGACCAAGGCGACCGACTGAAGCAACGCCGTGGCGGCGATCAATGCATCGGGCAACTTTAAACCTGTTTCCCGCCGAATTCGTGCACCTTCATCGGCTATCGTCGAGGTGACAGGCACCAGTTCAAAAACATCAAGAAGCACTTTTGCAGCATCCAGCGACTCCGTCGAGTGCCGATGCCATGCCAAGACTTCGGCCCGGACAATGGCCGAGATATGAACCCGCCCGGTAGGCAAATGCTCATTGAGCAAATTGACGGTTGCCGGGGGCAAAGCATCGTTCAGAAACAGAATCAACGCGCTGCTGTCGAAAGCCAGCTCTTGCAAGGCATCAGTCGCCATGACTCAACGCTCCCACTCCTGGCGTGATTGCGCCAACTCGGCCAAAACCGCCTCGCGGTTACCTTTCCCCAATGAACCACGGGCGCGCTGCAAAATTTTTGAGATCGAGTCAGGTGCATCCTCGCTCGAGGGTTCATTCAAAACCACGACGACCCGACGCGGTTGAACCCGAGAGGGCGGCGCTATGCCGAGCCAGGTCACTTGATTGCCCTGCAATTGGGCTTCGTAACTATGCTGCATGGAGTTAGCCTTTCATAAACCGTTCGGTGATTTTAGTCACGACCGCCAAGGCGTTTCACTTTTGCCACGGGTTCCGAATCTGCATGCGCGAACAACATAGAGCCAAACAGCGCTTTAAAGCTCGACCTGATTCCTGTGCTTTTCATGCAACAGCATCAGAACCCATCACAATGTCGCCACTGGCTTGGCTCGCAAAACGGGCAACTTGGCGGCCTTCCACGCCTCGATCCCACCTCGATACCAAATAACGTTTTTGTATCCCAATCTGATCGCCCTCAATGCGGCGTTATACGAGAGCCAACATTCGTAGCTCAAACAGAAGAAAACAACCGGCGTTGATTTATCAGGCACGGATGCAGCCAAGACTTCGGCAAATCTTTCTTCAAGAAGTGCAGACTCTTGCACCCCGGCACCAGGTATCAATAAAGCACCGGGGATAGAGACTCGTTCACCGCCTTGCAAGACATCGATCAACACCGGCTCAGCATCCCCAACCATAAGGTCCCGGAGTTCTTTCGTTGAGTAAGTTTTGCCTCCAGGGATCGTGGGGGGTGTCATGGAGTGATAGTTGCGACCGATTGACTCTGTCGGCCCAACAAAAAAAGAGGTCTCGCGCTCTTTGCCGAATTCGCCTTCCAGCACCGCAGTTTTCAATTTTTCCTTGACTCGCTTTCCAACTGCCTCAGCGGTATGTTCTTTCTCCCATACAGCGGTTCCATTCACTGCAAACAGAAAGCACGGAAATGCGAAGGTCTCACATTTTGCAATCGCAGCCGCTGAGGCTTCGGCCTCTGATGCTTTGCTTTGAACCCACGACCAAGCCCCAGTCTCCGCTATGGCGTAGGCCTTATTGGGCTTGGCATCAACGTATTTTTGCCACTGCTGCTTGGCGTTCTGGTCAACATAGGGCAGGGCATCCGCCAAACCAACTTCAACCACTTGAGCATAGCTAAACACTGGCAGCGTCAAGCCAAAAAATAGCAGTGTGATCGACTTCATGCTCCGGACCCTTTTGGAAAAAGTCATACTTTTGCTGATCAACCCAGTCAGGGCTGCACCTTCCGTAGAACTGCATTCGATTGAGTTGAACTGTTGGGTCGTGAATAGCCCGCCTTTAGCGTGCCGTCTGGCAACAACTCGTACCAAGCCTTGAGTCCAAAATGGCGGTTTTGGTTGTGAATGTCAACGCAATGTGTTGATACGCAACAAATTGCATCATTCAACAAACAACGTTGGATGTCAACACTTTGGGTATTCCAAAGGCGTGTGGCATGCAACAAAAAACAACACCAACCGGTCAAAGCGATATAGGGAAAACCCTTGGCAGGGTGATTGCTGTCCGGCGTAAAGCGCTGGCGCTCAGTCAGGACAATCTTGCTGGTTTGATTGATGTAGATGCCGAGACGATTTTCAGGTTTGAGCGCGGCACGGTGTTGCCTTCGCTGCAACGGCTCTGGTGCGTTGCCGAAGCGCTACAAACGGGTTTGGGTGACCGGCTGTCGCAAGCGAGCCAGCTCCCCAACGATCAAGCGCAAAAGTTGGTGGCAACCATGCGCGAGCTCAGTGGTCCAGATCAGCAACTGCTATTGGATTTTGCCAATCTGCTTCGGAATCGATAGTTAATCAGGCAAAGCCGTGCATGACTTTGCTGGCCTGCTCCTGCGGCTTGAACTGGTTAAAGCGCGGCAAGAACTTGTCCCAGTCGATGATGTGGCTGTCGAGCTCGGGACCGTCAACGCAGGCATGCTTGCGCACCATCTTGCCGTTGATCGTCACCGGCACCATGCAGGCGCCACACATGCCGGTGGCATCGACCATGATTGAGTTCAGGCTGGCCACCGTCTTCACGCCATAAGGCATAGTCATGTCGCTGACCGCACGCATCATCAAAGGCGGGCCGATCGTCACGACTTCGGCGATTTTGCGACCCTTGCTGGCCTGCCCATCCTTGAGCATGGCTTCCAGCGGCGTGGTGACAAAGCCTTTCGCGCCAAAGCTGCCGTCGTTGCTGGTGTAAATGACGTCGAGCAGATCGGGGAACTCGGCTTGCAATTGGCTCACGCGCTCGCCCGCCTTGACCCAGAACAGCAAGTCGGCATTGCGAAAGCCCGCAATCAGCGTGACATGGTTGCCCAGGCGCAGGTGCGCACGCATGATCGGGTAAACCGGCGGCAAGCCCAGGCCACCGGCAGTGAACACCACCGTCTGTTGGCCTTCATAGCGGTGCAGCGCGCTGGGCAGGCCGAGCGGGCCGGCGATACCGGTAAAGGCCTCGCCGACCTTCATATTGTTGATGGCCATACTGCTGGCGCCCATGGCTTGCACCACCAGGCAAATGGTGCCGGCTTTGGCATCCCAGTCGGCCAGCGTGAGCGGAATGAGCTCGCCCTTCTCCCACGGCAACACGCGCACGAATTGCCCGGCCTGCGCTGCCTGGGCGACCAGCGGCGAATGCACGATGAATTCGACGATGCCGTCGGCCAGATGGATTTTTTCAAGAATGGTTTGCGGCGCGGCACCCATCTGGGTGTAGTGCGCGGCGCTCTTGACCATGGCACTGATCTCGTGCGCCGTCAGGTCGATGTCGCCCACAATCTCACGCGCGGCGGCCTGACCGTCACCGGCGGCGCGGATCGCGGTGGAGCCGCCACGCGCTGCATCACCACCCGAATAAACCCCGGCCAAGGAGGTCTGCTGCGAACCAGGCGCCACATCAATGGTGCCCCATTGGGTTGTCTTGAGGCTGGGCTCGGAGTCTTTGATGATCGGGTTGGGTGTGTTGCCCAGCGCCATGATGACCAAATCGACCGCCATTGACTCGGACTTGCCGGTGATCACCGGGCTGCGCCGGCCGGAGGCATCGGGCGCGCCCAATTCAATCACATCGAGCAGGGTGTGGGTGACGAAATGGGTTTTGTCGTCACCGATGAATTCGCGCGGGCCGCGCAACACCATGAGCTCAATGCCTTCTTCAAACGCATGGTGCAGCTCCTCGACCCGCACCGGCATTTCAGCTTGCGTGCGGCGGTAGACGATGGTGACCAAGCCGCCCAGGCGGCGTGCCGTGCGTGCGGCATCCATGGCAGTGTTGCCGCCGCCAATGACGATGATGCGTTTGCCGCGGGTCTCCGGCAGGGGTGTCTCGTAATCCGCGTGCAGGCCCTGCATCAGATTGACGCGCGTCAGAAACTCGTTGGCCGACATGACATTGAGCAGGTGCTCGCCGGGCACGTTCATGAAGCGCGGCAAACCGGCGCCAGTGCCGATGAATATCTTCCAGAATCCGGCTTGTTTAAGGTCTTCCAGCGTCGCCGTCTTGCCCACCACAAAGTTGGCAACAAACTTGCCACCGAGCAGCTTTATTTTGCCGACCACATCGTCGATCAGGTCGTTCGGCAGGCGGAACTCGGGAATGCCATAACGCAGCACGCCGCCCAAAGCATGAAAGGCCTCGAACACCGTCACCGGGAAGCCCTCGGATGCGAGCAAATAAGCGTTGATCAGTCCGGCTGGCCCTGAGCCCACCACCGCCACCGGCGGTTTGTCGGCTTTGGCCCAGGGGTCGGGAATATTGGCAAAGCGCGCGGCGATGCCATCGGCGTTAACCAGCTTCTCGCGTTGCGGCAAGTACCACTCGATCTGGCCGATCTCGATCGGCTGCTTGTTGTGCGTGCAAACGCCCTGACACTGCAACTCCTGCGGGCAGACGCGCCCGGTCACATTGGGCAGCGGGTTGCAGTTTTCAATCAACTCCATCGCTTCGCGAAAGCGCCCGGTGCCCAGCAGCTCCAGCATTTCCGGAATATGAATTTTGACCGGGCAGCCGCCCTTGGGCTCAAGCTTGCCCGCCACATGCAAACCCAGCTCGCAGGGCTTGTCTTCACACTGCTTGTCGCGCAGCGCTTCCAGCCAGACAAACAGCTCGACCTCGCGCGCGCTGTAGCCCTGGCTCATGTAGCCCAGGTAGCCCTGATTGACCAGGCCGAAGTCCTGCGAGCGCTCAGTCGCATCGCGCATAAAGGGTGGAATGAAATTCTCGGCCGGCCAGTTTTGTGACAAGCCCTTGAACATCGGGTAGCGCTCTGACAAATGAGCGTCAATGGCGCGCACAAACTTGCGTTTGAGTTTGAGCGGCACGTTCCAGACAAAGCGCATCAGCACTTTGCTGGTATCGTCGTCGCGCAGCATCAAGGCCCACAGCGTGCGGACAAATTCAGGGCCAAGTTCGTCTTGCTGAAACTCCCAGACCATGGCCTCGCTGCCGTCAGCGATGAAGATGTCGCGAAACGCCTGCGGTTCGCTCAGCAGGCGCCGGCGCAACAGCGCCAACTGGCGATGAAAGGTCTCGACCGCTGCGGTTTGCTCCAGTGCGTCGATTTGCGAGCGCGTGGCGTCCAGCGTGCGGCTCGCGCTGAGGTAGCGGTCAAGCTCATCGCCACTGCCGGATGTTGCCGGGGCGGCGCTCACGAAATAATCTCCGCGTCGCAATTGGCCGCCACCCGCTTGATGCGGCTCTGCAACTCGGGCGTGACTTTGATGCGTTCCATGGCACCCACAATCAACTGCCCGACATCACGCGACTCGCCGTTGACGACGATGCGGGTTTTCTCGAACAGCTCGGGCAAGTCCTGGTAACAGGTCTTGCAATCGGTGCATTTGACCTGATCAGCGATGTCGTAAGTCACCAGCGCCTCAGCCGTCGCCGCAACGGCGGGGCTGGCCGCGGCGCTGGCAGCGCCTGCAGATTGCGCCATGATCGGTATCACCCGGGCGCTGCCCACTGGCGCTTTGCTGGCGGCGGCCAGCTCGGACATGGCACGCGCAAAAGAGTCCAGCGAGGTGTCGCGCTGCGTCACCGAATCACGGTACTGCGCTTGCAGAGCAGCCATGCCAAGGCGATGGCTCTCGTCCATCTTGGCCACATGCTGGCCATCCAGGAACTGCAGCAGATGCCAGTATTTGCGCCGTTCTTCAACCAGCGCGACGATGGCCTCGGCCACCGCTATTTTGATCAGGCGCTTGTTGGCATCGGTGGACCAGATGAACGCGGTCTTGCCCGCACGCTCAGGCCGGGGCAGCTCAACATAAACCTCAACCGGCAGCGCTAGCGTGTCGTCGGCGCCGAGCTTGTGAAACTGCTTCTTGAAGCGAACTTCGCCCAAGGCAAAGTGTGCCGGTGTCAGCGCCATGCTCATCAGCTTGAGCTGGCCCTCATCATCCTGGTATTCCAGCGTCGTGGTCGCCCAAGTCTGCAGCGGATCGGGGTTGCCTTCGAGCGAGAACCAGTCGTGCAGCGTGCTGCCACGGCGTGGGTCATGCACAAACACCGGGCTCATGCGGCTCTCGACCGCTAAGCGCGAGCGCTCTGACGATGCGCCATCGCCAATACCTTGCTCGCCCTGGCACGGGGTATACACATCCAACAGGGCCGGCCCGTCGGTGTAGCTCAATGCCTCCATCGTATTTTTCAAGAAGTGGCCTTGCAGCGCGGTGCTGGTGGCACACACAAACACATTGGAGTGGAATGCTGCTATCAGGCCAAG
>DATCIC010000274.1:0-2165 GCA_036508025.1 Rhodoferax sp.
CCTCGGGGCCGTGCTATAAACCCGCATCGTTCGGAGACCCATCACATTAACTGCATCAGCCACTGATGCGCGCCTGTAGACAATGAAACGCGGCTTTTTTACCATCATGTTGGCGCAGTTTTTCAGCTCGCTGGCCGACAACGCCTTGTTTGTGACCGCCGTGCAATTGCTCCGAAGCAGCCACGCACCCGAGTGGCAGCAAGCCGCTTTGGTGCCGATGTTCGCGCTGTTTTACGTGGTGCTGGCGCCGTTTGTCGGGGCTTTTGCGGACTCCATGCCCAAGGGCAAGGTGATGTTGCTCAGCAACTTCATCAAAGTGCTGGGTTGCTTGTTCATGCTGTTTGGCTCGCATCCCTTGCTGGCCTACGCCATTGTGGGGCTGGGTGCAGCGGCCTATTCGCCGGCCAAATACGGCATCCTGACGGAGTTGTTGCCAGCCTCGCAGTTGGTCAAGGCCAACGGCTGGATTGAAGGCCTGACCATTGCCTCCATCATTTTGGGCGTGCTGCTGGGCGGACAACTGGTGGGGCCGGTGATTGCGCCCTGGCTCTTGTCGTTTGATTTTCCCCTGATAGACATCGGCGTGAACAACGCGCCCGAGGCCGCCATTTCCGTGCTGATTTTTGTCTATTTGCTGGCGGCCTGGTTCAACACCCATATTCCCCTGACCGGGGTGGACATGCGGCCGATGCCGCGAAGCGTCACCTCTCTGTTGCCTGATTTTTGGGTCTGTAACGTCCGCTTGTGGCGCGACAAACTGGGCCAGATTTCGCTCGCCGCCACCACGCTGATCTGGGGCGTGGCGGGCAATTTGCGCTTTATTGTGCTGGCCTGGGCGGCTGCAGCGCTGGGCTACTCGGTGACGCAAGCCTCGGCCCTGCAAGGTGTGGTGGCGATTGGCATGGCGGCCGGCGCGGTCGTGGCGTCGATACGCATGCGCCTTGAAGACGGTCCCCGTGTCATCACGCTGGGTATCGGCATGGGCATTTTGATCATCCTGCTGATCTTCATCAGCAACGTCTGGGTGGCGGCGCCGTTTCTGATCTTGCTGGGCGCGCTGGGCGGCTTCTTGGTGGTGCCGATGAACGCGCTGCTGCAGCATCGTGGTCACAATTTGATGGGGTCGGGGCGCTCCATTGCGGTGCAAAACTTCAACGAACAGGCCTGCATTCTGGGTCTCGGCGCGGCCTACAGCCTGTCCACCGGCTTGGGCCTGCCGACCTTCGCCGCCATCACCGGCTTTGGTCTGGTCATCGCCGGCTTCATGTGGCTGATCCGGCGCTGGCACGCGCACAATTGCGTGGTGCATCAGGTCGAGATCGAGCATCTGCTGAGCATTGCGCGCAACGACAAGTTTGAGGCTTGAGGCCATTGAAGCGATTTTTCGCCGGCCAGCCTTGAGCAAAACGGCGCTGGCGGCGGCGGCACTGACGCTCAACGCCTTCGTCTGGGGGGTGTCGTGGTGGCCGTTTCGCACCTTGCAAAGCCTGGGCCTGCACCCGCTATGGACCACGGCCCTGATTTATACCTTTGGCCTGCTGTGTCTGGCGCTGATGAAGCCGCGCGCCTGGCGCGGCTTCTTGCGCCACCCCGAACTATGGTGGCTGCTGCTGGCAGCCGGACTGACCAACGTCGGCTTTAATTGGGCGGTGACGGTGGGCGACGTGGTGCGGGTCGTCTTGCTGTTTTATTTGATGCCGGCCTGGGTGGTGCTGCTGGCCTGGCCCCTGCTGCGGGAAAAGCCCACGGCGGGCTCCTTGTTACGCCTGGCGCTGGCGCTGGCGGGCGTGGTGATTGTGCTCAAAACACCGGCGTCGCCCTGGCCGGTGCCCGAGAGCCTGGCCGACTGGCTGGCCCTGATGGCTGGCTTTTGTTTTGCCCTGGCCAACATCCTGCTGCGCCGCCTGAACCACACGCCGGGCGAGTCGCGCATGCTGGCCATGTTTGTGGGCGGCGCGCTGCTGGCCAGCGCTGCTGCGGTGCTCGGTCTGGGCTTAAACGTGGTGACGCCGCCGCCCGCGCCCGACCTGGCCTGGGTCGCCTGGCTACTGCTGATCAGCCTGGCGTTCCTGGCGGGCAACCTGGCGCTGCAGTACGGGGCCGCCCACCTGAGCGCCAGCGCGACCTCGCTCATCATGCTGTCAGAAGTGATCTTTGCCAGCGGC
>DATCIC010000275.1:0-2755 GCA_036508025.1 Rhodoferax sp.
GAACTCCGGCATCGACAAGCCGGGTTGAAATTGGATGCGGTTCATAGCCATGATGCGCCCCTCAAAATTGGAAGATGGGTACAGATTACGTCCTCTCAAGCTCATCAGGTGAGCTTGGCTGAAGATTGTTGCTAATCAGGACGCTTTTTGATACGCTCCAGCGAGGGATAGTGCGGGGACAGGGAGTTGGGCTTGAGGATGTGTGTGGAGGGTGTGCCCGGCAAGGGTTCGAACAGCTCGTTGCCCCCTCTCACCACGATCATTTTGTGCTGGGCGCCGGCTAGAGACATCCGCTTGGGGGCGGCTTGGGTCAAGGAAGCGTGAGGCAGGTTCTGGCGTGGTTCAAAAACACCGGTTTTCGGGCAACACTGGTTTCAACCCGTCAATAAACGTTCTTGTTCTGGATCGTCGCCAAAGGCGTCAGCGCAATGATCTTGAGGTCCATCCAGAACGACCAATGTTCCAGGTAGTAAATGTCGTGCCGCACTCGGCCTTCCATCTTGTCCAGCGTATCGGTCTCGCCGCGAAAGCCGCAGACTTGCGCCCACCCGGTGATGCCGGGCTTGACCTTGTGCCGCAAGGCATAGCGGGGGATGAGTTTTGAATAGACGTTGTTATGCTTTAGCGCATGCGGACGCGGCCCCACCACCGACATCTTGCCCTGCAGTACATTGAAAAACTGCGGCAGTTCATCGAGGCTGGTTTTACGCAGAAAATTGCCGACTGGTGTGACCCGCACGTCTTCCCGCGTGGCCTGCGTCACGCTGCCATACACCTCTCGGTGCACCAGCATGGATCTGAACTTGTGGACCCAAATCACCTCGCCATTCCAGCCATGGCGCTTTTGGCGGAACAGCACCGGCCCTTTGGATGTCAGCTTGATGGCAATTGCAATGATCAATAACAACGGGCTCAGCAACACCAGCGCCAGGCTCGCCACCCCGTAGTCCAGCAAGGTCTTCACCACCTTGCGGCCGCCATAGATCGGCGAGATCGAGATGTTCACCATCGGAATCCCCACCGTGATGCTCATGCCCTGGTTCAGAAGCTGGTACATCCTCAAGTCCGGCAGCAGTCTGATATTGGCCACAGAATGCCGCAGCTTGTGCATGATCGCATCCAGTTGCTCCTGATCAGACATTCGCAGGCTGATCCAGATCTCTTCGGGCCTGATCGTGGCGTCAAGCGTCTCAATATCCTTGCCGTCGTCGGGCGCCAGGGTGTCCACAATGGTGTAGCCGCTCCCCGTTGCCTGCCTGATCCGGTCACGCACCGCCCGCACCATCGTGGTGTCGCCATAGAGCAAAACAGTCTTGTTTTGGTAGCCGGCGCGGTGTAAGCGAGCCGCGGTGAAAAAAGCGATGGTTCGCCCAATCCACAGGACAGGAATTGTTATGGCCAGCCAAGTGACCAGCCAGAGCCGCGAAACACTTTCGGCGCTTTTAGTCAGCGCCAAAAGTACGATGAGCAGGGTCCATACCACCAGCCAGCCTGCGGCGGCCCGACCGGCCATGGACGCCAGCGCGTCCCCACCTGGCAAGATCCGGTCGATCTTGCCGAAAAACAGTGCGTAAAACAAAGCAAGGCTCAAAATCAGCAGGTGCTCTGCTGGACGCAGTGTTGCCCAGCCGCCAGCAACCGAAAAACGCAACTGGTAAGCAAGCCAGCCACCGATGCAAACCGCCACGAAGTCCAGAATACGCCCTATGAAACGGGCGTTCGAGAAAGAATACTGAAGGGCGAAAGAAGATGGCATGACCTGGTCTTACTGTGTCATAAGCGCTCGTTGGCCTTATGTTGAGTTCGGTTTTTATTCTATCCGGGATTTTTTCTAAGCCACACTTTTGGTTTCAGTAGTTGCGAGTTGTCACATCTGGCAGCCAGGAAATATGGTAGCGATTTCGGTGACTGAACTAGAATGGCCCTGGCTACAATACTTCTGTCACGCTCGCAGCCGCCATTGTTCGGTCGTCGGTCCTTCAACTTTCAGTGAATCTTTATGCAAAAAAAATACCTCGTAGTGTGTTTGGCTGCCGTGTTGCCATTCAGTTTTGCGGCTACTGCACTGGCTCAATCTGCGACCCCCGCCCAACAATCGGCAGAGGATCCGTACCAGCTTAGCGGCACCAGCATTTCTGGTGCAAGCAGAGCTACTGAGGTCATCCTGACCGCACCGGTTGCCCAAAATGCGGCGCCGTACAAGACCGAAAGTGGTATCTATCTGTACCCCACCGCGTTTGTCGGTGCTGGCTACAACGACAACCTGCAGATCACCAACACCAACAAAATTGGCTCCAGTTTTTTCAATATCGCGCCGCAGCTGGTGGCCGAGCTCAAGCACAAGGGCGATCGTTATACGGCCCTGGCGTCCGTCAATGCCACCCGCTACAGCAACAGCGTGGATGACAACTACACCAACTCCGAGTTCAACATCGCCGGCGACAACTACTTCACCAGCCGGGCCCGGGCCGGTTGGTCCATCGGCGAGGTCAACGGCATAGACCCGCGTGGCTCCACCGAGCGTCCCCTCTCCGAGCAGCCTGACCGCTGGCATACCACCAACCTCAATGGGCGCCTGATCTACGGCGCCCCTGAAGCGTCGGGCCGGGTTGAGATGGACCTGGGCAACGTGGTCAAAACCTATGACAACAACCGTACCACTACGGAGATCGCCGATCTGACCCTGAACTCTGTCGCCGGTCGTGTTTTCTACCGTCTTGGTAGCCGCACACTGGCGCTGGTCGAAATCCGCGAT
>DATCIC010000276.1:0-5958 GCA_036508025.1 Rhodoferax sp.
CCCGCCAATGCTTGCAACAGGTTGGTCGTGGCCAACACCGCCATCGCATGCCGGGTCTCGAACGTCGCCGATCCAATGTGCGGTAACGCA
The DNA here is from genome assembly GCA_036508025.1 of Rhodoferax sp. GTDB lineage: Bacteria > Pseudomonadota > Gammaproteobacteria > Burkholderiales > Burkholderiaceae_C > Rhodoferax. The sequence goes on from DATCIC010000276.1 coordinate 91, forward strand.
GTGACCTTGGGATGGGTGCGCAGGGGCGAGTTCAGTGGCAATGGTTCGGTCGCAAACACATCCAGTCCAGCGGCGCGCAGTGTGCCGTGGTCCAGGGCCTGCAGCAGCGCCTCTTCTTGCACGATGGCACCCCGGGCGCCATTGACAAATATCGCGCCCGGTTTCATCAAATCAAACTCGCGCGCTCCCATCAAGCCACGGGTTTCATCAGATAAGGGCAGCACGACTGCCACAATATCGGCACGCTGCAGCAGTTCCTTCATCGGCGTGTGCGTGATCTTGCCAATCAACTCTGGCAGCTCTTTGGCGGCGTCTATCGGGTGACGGTTGTGATACAGCACCGGCATGCCAAAACCCAGTGCGGCTCGGCGCGCCAGTGCCTGACCGATGCGCCCAAACCCGAGTATGCCCAGCGTCTTTCCGTGCACATCCCAACCAAATAAATCTTCACCAATGTTGCGCTGCCACTGGCCGTCGCGCACCAGGTTGGCCAGTTCCACCAAGCGACGGCTGCTGGCCATGATGAGTGAAAAAATGGTGTCTGCAGTGGTCTCAGTCAGTACGCCGGGTGTATGGCACAGCATGATGCCGCGCTTTGCCAGTGCCGGCAATGCGTAGTTGTCCACACCGACTGAGACACTGGAGATGACCCTGAGCTGGGGCGCCCTGGCCAGTAAAGCCTCGTCGATGGCGTAACTGGAGCCGATCATGCCTTCAGTGGTGGCCAAGGCATCACGGAACCTGGCGGCCTGTTCGGGCACACGCGGGTTGGCCACGGTGACTTTATGTTGTGCCTTCAGGCGTGCAAGCTGGTCGGGCGGCAGTTCGCGAAAAACCAGGACATTTTTGCGAGCGGTATCAGACATGTTTCAGACTCGACTTTGTTTCCAGGGATGCGTCACAGCCCAGCTTCATTGAGTTGTGCACGGGTTGGAAGTCCTTCACTGTCTCCCAACACCTGCACCGCGCGCGCGCCAATCCAGGCGCCTCGCCTCACCGCTGCGGGCACGCTCAGACCGTCCAGCAGGGCACTGATGACCCCCACCGCAAAGCCGTCACCGGCACCAACCGTGTCCACCACCTTGGACACCGGAAAACCAGCCACATAGCCCGCTCCGCTATCGCTATCAAAGTAAGCGCCTTCGCGCCCCAGTTTGACGACCACCAGTTTGGCACCGCTTTGACGATAAAAGGTGGCAATGCTTTCAGGGGTGTGCATGCCGGTCAAAAAGCGACCTTCCTCCAGGCCGGGCAATACCCAATCAGCCCGTGTGGCCAGGTCATTGATGGCGCTGCGCATCAACTCGGGTGTCGCCCACAGGGTGGGCCGCAGGTTGGGATCGAATGACACGCTACGCCCGGCCGCCCGCATCAGATCCATGGTTTTGGCGGCGGCGGGCAGGGTCGTCTCCGATACGGCGGCAAATACACCGGTGGCGTGAAGATGCCTTGCGCCAAGCAGCCAAGCCTTATCAATGTCGGCCACACCCATATGACTTGCAGCGGACCCTTTGCGGTGATATTCGACGGGCGGGTCACTGCCGTCCGTGACGCAGCCCTTGAATTGAAAGCCAGTTGCTTGCGATGCATCACACACCACATGCGAGCAGTCGATTCCCTCCTGTGTCATTGCAGCGAGCAAATAGCGGCCCATGGAGTCCGTCCCCAAGCGGCTCGCCCAACCGACCTTGAGGCCCAGGCGCGCCAGACCAATAGCCACGTTGGTTTCAGCCCCCGCAGTGCGCTTGTAGAAAGCCTGTGCCAGTTCCAACGGACCGGGCCGGTCGGCCACCAGCAGCATCATGGCCTCGCCAAAGGTAATAACGTCCAAAGTATTCGTCATATTGCAGCGCACTTCTGTTTAAAGAATGCGTAAAGTGGGGTTTGCCAAGCTGAGGGCGACCCCGCGAAGGTGGTCGATTTCCCGTCGCGTGACAGCCACCAGGTCGTCACCTGTCAGCGGGTACTCAATGGCCCAAGGCACGCCGACGGGCAAGGCCCGCAGGATGGCACGCCAAGGTGAGCTGGATTCAGCCAGGGGTACGGCCACCCAACGCTGTGTCTGGCGCTGAACGCCTTTGCAATGCACATAACGCACCTGTGGCGCCAGCACAGCGGCAGCCTGCAGTGGGCATTCGCCGCTCCAATGCCAGTTGCCCATGTCAAAGGTCATGCCCAGAACCAACCCGTGGGCCGAAGCCGCGCTGAAAAAATCTTGCATAGCAGTCAGCGTGCCAGCCATCGGAGTCTGATCGTTCTCAATGACCAACTCAACTTTGGCTTCCTGCAAACGGTCTTGCAGGGTGTGAAGCGTGCTGTGCGAGCCAGGGCCAAAACCACCGATCGACATCTTGATTCTTGGTGCAAGCAAAGTCTGGGCGGCAGTCAGCGCGCGCTCCAGCGCGGGCACGTCGAGCGTGCCGTCTGGGGCCCAGAGGTAGTCAGCACTGGAGTAAACCAGAGTTTTACCGACGGCACGCACCACCTGGGCAATGGCTGCGAGTTCGCTTTCGCCATCCACCAATAGTTCGCTGCGCACTTCAACACCATCAGCGCCCGCTTGAAGCGAGAGTTGCGTGAACCACAGTTGTCCGTGGCGGCGGACTTCGGCCGCGCCAAAGGAAGATAAGGAAATCAGCACCGGTGTGGCCATCTGAATGCAGTCGGGGTGAGCCGGATAAGCAGACGACGTTGTGGATGAAAAAGCGTCAGTGCGCATGCTGAGAGTTCAGAATTTGCCCCAGGAAATTGCGGGTCGTCTCATGTTGCGGGTTGCTAAAGAACTCTTGCGGTGGTGCTTGTTCAATGATTTTTCCGTCCGCCATGAAAATCACACGATCGGCCACGCTGCGGGCAAACCCCATCTCATGCGTGACACACAGCATGGTCATGCCGTCGTCTGCCAGGCTGATCATGGTGTCAAGCACCTCCTTGACCATCTCCGGATCGAGCGCCGAGGTGGGCTCGTCAAAAAGCATGATCTTTGGCGTCATGCACAGGGCGCGTGCAATGGCAACGCGTTGCTGCTGGCCACCCGAGAGCTGGCTGGGGTATTTGCTGGCCTGCTCGGGAATCCGCACACGATGCAGGTACTTCATCGCGATGCTCTCTGCCTCGGCTTGGCTCAGTCCGCGGGAGTGAATGGGTGCCAATGTGCAGTTCTGCAAAATGGTCAGGTGCGGAAACAAGTTGAATTGCTGGAACACCATACCCACTTCCTCGCGCACCGACTCCACATTGCGACCACCCGCCGTCAGGTCGATGCCATTGACGACAATGCGGCCCTTTTGTACCGTCTCCAGGTGGTTGATGCAGCGAATCAGTGTCGACTTGCCTGACCCCGAAGGGCCGCAGACCACAATGCGCTCGCCAGCCCGCACATTCAGATTAATGTTGGTCAGTACCTGAAATTTGCCGAACCATTTGTCCACCGCTTCGATGCGGATGATGGGCTCGCTCTCATTGGCGGATGGGTCGAGGGATTGCATTGCGTCTGTCATGAAAACACCGGTGAAAACAAGAAAATCGGCCTTATTGCATTTTTGGCAGGTCGGTTTCAAGCCACTTGCGATAGAGCTTGTTGAGTTCGCCGTTGCGGGTGTTGCGATCCACGAAGTCGTTCACTGTTTTCAGGATTTCAACTTGGCCGGGACGCATGACGATTCCCATGACCTGTTGGCGGATCAGGAACTTGTTTTCAAAGGCGTTGGCGGGTGCACGTTTATGGATTTGCGCCGCCACCGTTGTCGAGCAACCGATGGCGTCCACCTGGCCCGACATCAAGGCTTGCATGGCTGAAGCGTCATCGTCAAAGCGGCGAATCTCGGTGCCTTCGGGAGCCACGGCGGTCAGTGCCACGTCTTGTGTGCTGGCACGGGCCACGCCAACGCGCTTGCCTCTGAGGTCGGCAGCCGCTTTGATGCTGGCTTTCTTGTCACCGTACAACACAATGCTGGCGGCGGCATAAGGTTTGGAGAACTGGACCTGCTTGGCACGCTCGGGCGTGATCGCCAACGAAGCGACCAACAGATCGACCTTGTTGGTCAGCAGGAAGGGTATGCGGTTGGGGCCCGTGACGGGCATCAGATTGAGCTTGACGCCGAGGTCCTTGGCCAGCAGACGCGCGACGTCGGCATCATAGCCATCAGGCTGATTGCTGCTGTTCATGGTCCCGTAGGGTGGAAAATCCACCAGCATGCCAATGGTTAGTTCACCCTTCTTCTTGATGTCAGCGACCGTCTGGGCCTGGGTGGAAGGTGCCCAGGCAGACAGGGTAGCGGCCAGGCCTAATGCCAGTGCGGTCGTTGTGAATACGCGGCGTTGCAGATGCTTGAACATAGCTAAATCTCCGTGAGTTGAAGTGAAAATTACAGGTTGGAAAAACGGGAGTTGATCAGCGCGCCAGTGCTGCCGCTTGTCGACGCTCCATACGAGCGGCCCACAAAGAAAGAGGCCAGCACAGCACAAAATAAATTGCGGCCACGACGCTGAAGACGATCAGTGGTTGGAAGGTGGCGTTGTTAATGATCTGCCCGGACCGCGTGACCTCGGCAAACCCGATGATGGCGGCCAGTGAGGTCCCTTTGATGATCTGCACCATATAGCCGACCGTGGGTGCCAGCGCTATTTTGAAAGCCTGCGGCAAGATCACATGGCGCATACGCGCCAGGTAAGGCAGATTAAGCGCCTGTGCGGCCTCCCATTGCCCGGCCGGTATGGCCTGGATGCAGCCGCGCCAGATTTCACCGAGAAAAGCGCTGCTATTGAGTATCAGCGCTACGCCCGCAGCCACCCAGGGATTGACTTCCAAACCTAGCACCGGTGCACCGAAAAACACCAAAAAGAGTTGCAGCAATAGTGGCGTGCCCTGGAAAATCTGAATAAAACCGCCAGAGAGAGCTCGCAGCATGGGCTTGTCCGATGTACGGCTCAGCGCAATGATGAGTCCACCGATCGCGCCACCAAGGAAGGCAATCATGGAGAGTGCGACGGTCCACTTGGCTGCCTCAAGTATGAACAGGAATTCGGAAAAGCCAAAAGTACGCATTAGCGGCGATCCGGGTAGTGAAGGGCAAGTTGGTAGATCACACGAAACAGCGCTGAAAATGACAACGCCAACACCAGGTAGATCGCTGCTACGACGATGTAAATCTCGAAACTTCGAAAGGTTTGCGACTGTAGGTTGGCCGCAACCGAGGTAAGGTCGTCCGCCGAAATGGCCGACACCACGCTTGAGCTGAGCATGAGCAAAATGAATTGACTGGTCAGCGCTGGATAGACAGTGCGCAGGGCTGGTTTCAAGATCACATATTGGAATATCTTGTGGCGCTTCAGATTGAGCGCCAACCCGGCTTCAATCTGACCTTTGGGAATGGATTCAATGCCGGCGCGGATGATCTCGGTGGCATAGGCGCCCAGATTGACCACCATGGCAGAGAGGGCGGCGGTGTGCGCTGACCAGCGCAGGCCCAATGCGGGCAGTGCAAAAAAGAAAAAGAAAAGCTGTACCAGAAAAGGCGTGTTGCGGATCAGTTCGATGTAGACATTGATGAACCAGCGTAGCGGCTTCGGTCCGGCAGTTTTCCCCCATGCGCACCCGACGGCAACCATCAGACCGATCAACATGGCCAGCATGGAAAGCTCGATGGTGCTGAGCGTGCCTTTGACCAGCAGTGGCCACGCTGCAAAAACATCTCCAAATTGAAATTCGTAATTCATGAGTGTGCGATAACGAAATGAGGGCTTTTGGGGCCTTAAAGTCTTTCCTGATTAGCAATGAACTTCAGCCACAACACGAATCGAGCCTTGCGAGTGCGGTCCACACTGCGCTGCTGCCACCAGCAGGCGTTGGGGCAGTGTCCTGAGATC
>DATCIC010000277.1:0-2385 GCA_036508025.1 Rhodoferax sp.
CTGTGCAAAGGCATTGTTGCTGCGGTACCCCTCATCCTGGATCGCTGTTCGCCAATTGGCACCGAGGCAATGACCCATGGCATGCAAGGCATCAACGGCCATGGGGTCGGTGTCAAGCCAGGGCAACATCGTCGGGTGCTGACTGGCCTGACCCGAAAAAACAAGGGCATAGGTCATGGTGCAAACACCGGCATTTCATGCGGTGACCAAGCCACTCGACCCTCGCTGATTGATGTTGCAGATGGCTCGGTCAGGGTCGTTCGCCGCAGCGAATCAACCCAGCAAGCGCTGGCCAACACGTCAGCGGAGCCGCCCGGTGACAGCCTGCGCTCAACAAAAGTGGTGTGAATGGCACGGGCATGCAGCAGCCAATCGGTTTGCATGACCCCGCGAGCATCCAAAAAATTGCGGGCTGATGTCTGCACAAAACGCAAGCCATCCATGCCGCCACGGTGAACGCAATTGGTGTCATCGAGCTCGGCCATGGTGGCAAACAGGGCTTGCACGCGGGCGGCGCGATCTGTTGCTCCAGCTTGCAAAGCGGCTTGCAGCGCTGGCAGTGTGACTTCGAACAGCACCGGGAATGCTTGGGCCGCTTCTTCCCCCGCGCTACGCAGCTTAAAGCGCTGGGCCGCCTGTTGTCCATTGGAGCCAGGCACCGCCAAGCGCGCCGCCCTGGCACGGTGCGCCAGGGTTTCGCCCCAGGTCGATAACAGGACGGCACGCAAATGCTGCGGCGTGAATACCAAGCCTTGTGCTTGCAACTGCCCGGCGCTGGCGCACAGCAAACCCAGGCCGAAAATAGCACCACGGTGGGTATTGATGCCGCGGGTAGCCGCCAGCATGCGGGCCTCGGCGTTTTTGCCCAGGTTTTCCAGAACGCCAAACGGATGCCCGTCACGACCTGCCTGTGCCATGCGGAGAAAATAGCCGCGCAAGGCAAACAAGCTGCGCACAAACGTCCCCGCGCTCATATCGGCATGGCTTCCGCAGTCACGAAACGAGACCAAACCCGGTTTGGGCTCCAGCGCTACTTCTGCGTAGAGTGCACGCACCGCGGCGAGCCCCAGTGTTTGTGCATCTGCAGACATGGTGCGGCGCACAGCGGGCGTTTCGGAAGTCCGTCCCATACCGCGCGTCAGGGCAACGCCAGAGCCGTTTCGGCTACCTCATGCGATGCACAAGCGCCCAACTTTTGCACCTCTGCCAGGGTTGCCAGCTGGATGTTTTGGCGGTCTTTCAGCAAGACCTGCGAGGTCTGCCCTGTCACCAGCCGTTGCAGCTCCCGCCAGGCGACGGCTTGCCCCCCTGGGAAGACAATTTCACCGTCCAGTCGCCGCTCAAGCTCCACTTCAGCCAGCAGCGCCTGTACCCGACAGGCAGTCTGAAAATCAGGCACAGCCAGACTTAAGTCAAGGTCCGAACCGTCATGCAAGTAGGGCATGTTGGTGAGCAACTGCCAACCATGGGAACCATAGACATGGGCCGTCACACCCCAGTTGGACAGCGCCAAGTCCAGATCCAGTGCGACTTGCCCCCAATGGCAGGCGTGCGCTACTTGAAACAGCGTAGGAAAGACCCCAAAGGCAACGATCTGATTCAGGCGCGCCGTCAGCGCCAAGCGCCGCCTGGACCAATGCTGGGGTGCTGGCAAACCCAGGCAAATCTTATCTGGCGCGGCTTCAACGCACTGGCGGCACACCACCAGCGGCAAATTAGTACTTCGCCAATGCGCAAGAATGTGCTGCGCCTCATCGTCCCAAGGATGCGCTTGCATCTGTTCCCAAGCCTGTGCGTCAAGCCACACCAGTTGGTTACGCGCCAAAACTTTCATTTAATTCACAACCAAGGCATGCCATGACTCAGGCATTGACAACGCGCAATGTGACCTGCGCGGCAAGCCTGCGCCCGCCACGTGCAGCGCCATCAGCGGCACGCTCGTCCAGGGTGGATGCATCCAGCAGCGCGGTCGACAGGCAGGCCTGTAGATCACCGCTCCAGAGCGCGCGAATACCACCCATGGCCACGTAGTTCTCTACCCCCGGCGCAAAAACAGGATTGGATTTTGAGAGTTCAGCAAGTCGCTGTTCGTCAATTTTGGTCACGCGCGCCATCGCAGGCAAACGCATGACGCGAATCTCTGCCTCAGGCAATGCGTAACAAGCGTCGGCCATCAAGCCGGAGGTAATAAAACCGCCTGACAGTGCCTGGTCGTAAACCAAACCTATCACGGGGTGGTGCTGAAGCCGCGCCAACTCAACGCAACAGCCCATGTGAGCCATGTAGCGATTAATGCCCAGCAGCTCATCGCGGTGGCGTAAACGTTGGCCCTGCGTGTCCACCAACATCAGAATAACCCGCCCAGGATGCTCACGCACCGTGTTG
>DATCIC010000278.1:0-8410 GCA_036508025.1 Rhodoferax sp.
GTGCGTGAGGTTTCGTTCGCTCAGGTGCTCAGCCTTGAGCGAGCCGCCGCCCGGGCGATTGATACGCGAATCAGCCGGGACGCCGTTCAGGTACTTGTCGGTCAGCAGGCCCTGCGCCAACGCGCTGAAGGCGATGCAGCCCATGCCGGTGTCATCCAGCGCGTCGAGCAGGTCTTCTTCCACCCAGCGGTTCAACAGGCTGTAAGACGGCTGGTGGATCAGCGGCGCCACGCCCATGTTTTTCAAAATGGCCGCCGCTTCGCGTGTTTTGGCCGCCGGGTAGCTGCTGATGCCCACATACAGCGCCTTGCCCTGCTGCACGGCGCTGGCCAGCGCGCCCATGGTCTCTTCCAGCGGGGTGTCGGGATCGAACCGGTGCGAGTAAAAAATGTCCACATAGTCCAGGCCCATGCGTTGCAAGCTCTGGTCCAGGCTGGCCAGCACGTATTTGCGTGAACCTCCTCCCTGGCCGTAGGGGCCGGGCCACATCTCGTAGCCAGCTTTGCTGGAGATGATGAGTTCGTCACGATAGGGCCTGAAGTCGCGCCTCAGGTGCTCGCCAAAGTTGCTCTCGGCACTGCCCGCAGGTGGACCGTAGTTGTTGGCCAAATCGAAATGCGTGATGCCCAGATCGAACGCGGTGCGCAGCATGGCGCGCTGCGTGGCCATCGGCGTGGCGTCGCCAAAGTTGTGCCACAGACCCAGTGATACTGCCGGTAATTTGAGACCACTTTTGCCGCAGGTTCGGTAGTTCATGCCGTCGTAACGTTTGGGGTTAGCCTGTTCAGTCATAGTCGTTGTTTCATTTCATATTTTTTGATTAAAAATAGCCTCCAGCCCTTACGCAGGTTGCCTGAGCAGCTATTAACGTGAGTCCCCTGTGAAGAACAAAGAGCATGGTAAGCATATCTGCGTGCTTTTACGAAGGCTTCAACAACAGCGGCTCAAATAGGGCAAACAATTTTGCACGTTGTCGGACGTAAAGAACTGGTGGCCATGCTGACTTTGGCGCGTAATACCGGGGCGGTGATGGTGCGCACTGAAAATGCCGAAGGACGAAACGGCAACCTGTCCGAAGCTGTCGGTCGCGGCGACTTCAATCCTTCACAGATATCTCACCCGCCATTGTGTTTTCTCAAATTGGATTCTCCAATGTCTGCGTTCAATGACCAACAAGGGAGCGGATGAGCATCGTCTTCAGGACGTCCAACCAGGAGAATAGAAATGTATCGAATGCTAATTGTCGCGCCAGTTACGGCGCTTGTGCTCGCCGCGTGCGTAGTGGCACCCGCGCACCACGGCTCTGGATTGGTTGTGGCACCCGCACTGCCGCTGATCGTGGAATTAGGCGCAGAGCCCTATTACTTTCAAGGCGGATATCACTATTACTACCACAATGACCGGTGGAGCTACTCAAATTCAAGATCTGGACCCTGGATGGATCTCCCCAGGAGTCACTACCCTAGAGAGATCAGGCGCAGAGGTGGCGCCGATGGCAGGGGTAGAGACCAAGGTCGCGACAGCCGTGAACAGAATTAAGCAGAACCTTGGCGTTCCACTCTTTTGGTAAGTGGCTGCAGGGTGAAAACTGAATTGCGCCGCGCGCATGCCGTGCACCCGATTGCGGCCGTGCAGACCGGGTATTCGCTGTGGACGCGCAACCCCGAGATCGCCGTGCTGGATGCCTGCAAGGAACTCGGTGTGGCCTTTGTCGCCTTCAGCCCGGTGGCGCGTGGCTTTTTGTGCGGCAAGCTGCAAGACGTGTCCACGCTGGACGCCAACGACATTTGTCGCAGCATGCCGCGTTTCGCGCCCGACAACTACGCCGCCAACCTCAAGCTGCTGCCCGCCTACCAGCAGGTAGCAGGGAAGTGGCTTGCAGTCCGGCGCAATTTGCGTCAAGGTATCGATTACTACGCACCTACTGCACAGGGTCAGGCGGCAGGCGGCAGGCGGCAGGCGATTGCTGTTATGCTCCTCGATTTTCCTAAAGAGGATCAAGCCTATGAAAATCCTGTCGGCGATCTGCTTGATTGTCGGGGCCTCATTCGCCGCATCTGTTTGAGCTGGTGAAATTTCCGCCCTCATTCTGCCTTACACCGCCGCCGTCACGGGAGATGTCCTTGAGAGCGGCGCCAATGCGCGGACGGCTGCGGAAATCGTAGCCAAGGCTGCCGAACTGAAGGACAAGCCAGTTCGGGTTCGTGGCAAGGTCGTGACGGTAACGGGCGTCGTGCGCACCGACAAGGATTTTGGTTCAGGTTATTCCTATAAAGTACTCATCGAAGAAGCAACACTGAAGGCCTGAGTGTTTGCAATAGGCGTCGCTCATGTCGACTGCGCTGCATCCGACCTGTCGATCGCCGCGGCAAGGGAGCTGCGACGGAACAGGGCTTGCCACTCTCGGGATTGTCACCATGTTCACACATATAAACCACCTTGCCCTGGTTGGCGACCTCATGCAGCAAATGTGCGTGTATCTGGTGGTTGCCTACCTTTTGAGCAAGACGCCACTGTTCGCGCCGCTGATGCAGGTGACTGTCCGCCTGCCCGATAAGCTAGTCTGTTATTTTGTCTTTTCTGGCTTCTGCATCATGGGCACCTATCTTGGTTTCCAGATCGAAGGCGCGATTGCCAATACGCGTGCAATCGGAGCCGTGCTTGGCGGTCTTCTGGGCGGCCCCCTGATTGGCTTCGCGGTCGGCCTCACGGGCGGTCTGCACCGCTATTCACTCGGTGGTTTTTCGGCATCGGCCTGTGCCGTTTCGACCATCACAGAAGGCATCATCGGCGGCTACGTGCATTTCTATCTGTTGCGCCGTCATCAAGCCGCCCGGTTGCTCAGCCCGATGATTGCGTTTGGTACGACGCTCGTCGCAGAACTGGCGCAGATGAGCATCATTTTGCTGATGGCCAAACCATCCGATCAGGCCGCACGTCTGGTCGCCCAGATCACGCTGCCTATGGTCCTGACCAACTCGTTTGGCGCCGCCATGTTCATGCGCCTGATTCTGGATCGCAGGGAAACACGGGAGAAATATTCGATTGCATTCTCGGCCAAGGCCCTGCGCATCGCCGAGCGTTCCGTTGGTGTATTGATGCAGGGCTTCAATGAGCAAAACTGCACCCGCATGGCCACCATCATTCAGGAAGAAACCGGTGTCGGCGCGGTGGCCATTACCGATTGCGAGAAGCTGCTTGGCTTTGTCGGCGTTGGCGCTGATCACCACCTGCCGGGCACACCCATTGCTTCACCGCACACTTTTTATGCTATCACCCACAATGAAGTCGTTTACGCCGACGGCGCCGCTGTTCCATATTGCTGCTCGGTATCAAAGGACTGCAAATTGGGCTCCTGCCTGGTTATTCCTCTGCGCGGCGAAGAAAACCGGGTATTCGGGACAATTAAGCTTTATGAGCCGACATCGAAATTTTTTTCCTCGCTCAACCGCACTCTTGGAGAAGGCATTGCCCGTCTTCTCTCCAATCAGGTTCTGGCCGGAAAAATCGAAGAGCAGAAACGACTGCTGGCGCAATCAGAAATCAAACTGCTGCAGGCGCAGATCAATCCGCACTTCCTGTTCAATGCGCTGAATACGCTGGCGGCGGTCATTCGACGCGATCCGGAAACGGCTCGACATCTCGTGCACTACCTTTCGACCTTCTTTCGCAAGAGCCTCAAGCGCGTCGGCAATGACGCCACGCTCAAAGATGAAATCGAACACGTTGATGCCTACCTGTGCATTGAACTGGCGCGCTTTGCAGACCGCCTCAATGTGGAAATCACCATTGCGGACGAGTTGTTGGGTCTGCGGCTGCCGGCCTTTTCCTTGCAACCCATTGTTGAGAATGCCATCAAATACGGCATTTCGCAGATGCTCGAGCCGGGCAAGATCACCATCAGCGCGCAGCTGGAAAACAAATTGTTGACTGTTTTCGTTGAAGACAGCGCCGGCCTGTACCAACCCAGGCCGGATAGCGACGGCCTGGGCATGAGCCTGGTTGATCGACGCATCAAGCTTCGCTACGGTGCCGCCTTTGGGGTTGACGTGACGTGCCAGCCAGAGTGTTTTACCAGGGTCTCCATCTGCCTGCCAGTTGAAGAAGAGCTTGTCCCATGCTAACCACATTGATCATTGATGACGAGGCCCCGTCCCGGGAGGAACTCAAAGCGCTGCTGGCGGCTGAGCCCGACGTGGAGATCCTGGGGGAATGCGCGAACGCTATCGAAGGACTGGCAGCCATCCATCGTCTGCGTCCGGACGTTGTGTTCCTGGACATTCAGATGCCGCGTGTGAGTGGCCTGGAAATGGTCGGCATGATCGAGTCCTCCGCCCTGCCGCATATCGTGTTTGTGACCGCCTACGACGAGCATGCCCTGAAAGCTTTTGAGGAACATGCGACAGACTATCTCCTGAAACCCATCGATCCGCAACGCCTCGCCAAAACACTGAACTGGCTGCGCGCCGGCGCACACCCTGCGCTCAAGGCCTATCCGGGATCAACCAATGCGCTACGGCAGATTCCCTGTATTGGCCGCAACCGGATATTTTTGCTGGGACTCGACGCCGTTGAATTCGTTCACACCGACATTGCCGGCGTGCAGGTGGTGGGCGCCAAACAACAGGGCACCACCGAGCTGACATTGAAGCTCTTGCAGGAGCGCACGCCGCTGATTCGCTGTCATCGGCAGTACCTTGTCAACATCGATCAGATCGCCGAGATCGTGTTGCTGGAGAATGGCGCGGCTGAAATCCTCACCCACAGCGGCAAATGTGTCCCCGTCAGTCGTCGCTACCTGCGCGAGATGAAGGACAGACTTCTCATTACCTGAGCGATGTGGCCGCCGTTCAGAGTGCCTTAGGCGCCGCTCAATCCTTCAGGAAACCGCTCGCCGGATAGCAGGCAAGGCGGCCTTCAAACCAGCTATATTCCATTCGCCCTACCTTGGGGAAGGAGCGCTGCGAGCAGCCCAACTTTCTTGAGCAGTGGATATATAGCTTGTTTTTCAGGCTTGGATGATCGGTATTTTTCGAGACGGCTGCAACGATTTTCCCAGAATCCAGAGCAGATCGTCTGACCATAATTTATTACTGGAGGGGTCATGAATCTCGTTTCCAAACATGCCATTTGGTGGCTCTTGACGGTGGTCGGGGTATTCTCCCTTGGCATCGTGGCGCTGTCCCGGGGCGAAACCATCAACGCCTTGTGGATCATTACGGCTGCAGTTGCCATCTACCTGGTCGCGTACCGGTACTACAGCCTGTATATCGCCGACAAGGTCTTGCAAATTGATCCGACGCGGGCAACGCCGGCGGTGCGCCACAACGACGGTCTTGATTTCGTTCCGACCAACAAGTACATCCTGTTCGGCCATCACTTCGCCGCCATTGCCGGTGCGGGCCCCCTGGTCGGGCCGGTGCTGGCAGCGCAGATGGGCTACCTGCCGGGAACGCTCTGGATCATCGTCGGTGTCGTGCTTGCCGGCGCAGTGCAGGACTTCATGGTGCTGTTTGTATCAACGCGCCGGGACGGACGCTCACTTGGCGACCTCGTCAAGTCGGAGCTCGGTCTCGTTCCGGGCATGATTGCTCTGGTCGGTACCTTCGTGATCATGGTGATCATCCTCGCGGTGCTGGCCCTGATTGTGGTCAAAGCGCTGGCGGCAAGCCCTTGGGGAACCTTCACCGTGGCCGCTACCATTGTCATTGCCATGTTCATGGGCGTCTACAGCCGTTTCATTCGCCCTGGACGGGTCGGCGAAATATCGATGATCGGCATTGTGTTGCTTATCGCCTCCATCGTTATTGGTGGCCAGGTGGCGCACAGTCCGACGTGGGCGCCGCTGTTCACTTTCGACGCCAAACAGCTGAGCTGGATGCTGATCATCTACGGTTTTGTCGCATCAGTATTGCCAGTGTGGCTGCTGCTCGCGCCGCGTGATTATCTGTCAACCTTCTTGAAGATCGGAACCATCGTCGGCCTGGCACTGGCCATGGTCTTTGTCGCTCCGAATTTGCGCATGCCTGCCGTCACGCAGTTTGTCGACGGCACCGGTCCGGCCTGGTCGGGCAGTCTCTTCCCGTTCATCTTCATCACGATTGCCTGTGGCGCGGTCTCTGGTTTCCATGCGCTGATCGCGTCCGGCACCACCCCCAAGCTGCTCGACAACGAGAAGAACGCCCGCATGATCGGTTATGGCGCGATGTTGATGGAGTCTTTCGTGGCCATCATGGCGATAGTGACCGCTTCGGTCATTGATCCGGGTGTCTTTTTCGCCATGAATAGCCCGGCCGCCGTCATTGGCACGACAGTGCAAGGTGCAGCACAAGTCATCTCACAATGGGGTTTTATCATCACGCCTGACGTGCTGATTCAAGTCGCAAAGGATGTGGGTGAAAACACCATTCTCTCGCGTGCCGGGGGTGCGCCTACGCTGGCGGTGGGCATGGCCCAGATTTTTTCCCAGGTGATTGGCGGACAGGCCATGATGGCCTTCTGGTACCACTTCGCCATCCTGTTCGAAGCGCTGTTCATACTGACCGCATGCGATGCCGGTACGCGTGCCGGACGTTTCATGCTGCAGGATCTCCTGGGCTCCTTTGTTCCCTCCTTCAAGCGGACCAACTCCTGGGCTGCCAGCCTGACCGCCACCGGCCTGTGCGTTGCGGCCTGGGGATATATTCTTTACCAGGGTGTGATCGATCCCCTTGGTGGCATCAACGGTCTCTGGCCGCTGTTCGGCATTTCCAACCAGATGCTCGCTAGCGTTGCGCTCATGCTTTGCACAGTGGTGCTGTTCAAAATGAAGCGGCAGAAATACGCCTGGGTCACGATTTTGCCAACATCCTGGTTGCTGATCTGCACCCTGGCGGCGGGCTGGGAGAAGGTCTTTGACGCCAATCCAAAGATCGGCTTCCTCGCTCTGGCCGACAAGTTCCAGGCGGCTGTGGACAAGGGCGTGCTTCTCGCTCCGGCAAAAAGCTTTGAGCAGATGAAGCAAATCGTGTTCAATAACTACCTGGACGCCGCACTGGCCGTCTTCTTCATCTTCGTGGTTGTCAGCATGTTGTACTACACAGTCATCGCCTGCATGAAGGCTTTGCGTGAAGACAAGATGACCAGTTGTGAATTGCCCTACGTGGCCATCCCTGCCGCCGTCGTTTGACATGTTGTTCAACGATCTATCAACGGTTGGCAAGTACCTCGGGCAGGCTGCCAGACAGATGGTCGGCCTGCCCGATTACCAAACCTATGTGAGGCACAGACGCCTGACGCATCCCGGCTTGCCCGTCATGACCGAGATCGAATTCTTCCGGGATCGTCAGGAGGCACGTTACGGCTCTGGACGCTCTGGGGGGTGTTGTTAATCCTGCGTAGGGCGGCCCGCGAGCCATCAAAGTTGGTCGCTGTTGTCGACCCATGTGGCATGTTGAACCGCAATTGGAAGTTTCCGGTTGGCATCGTTCTTACCAATAACGCTCAGCAGAGCCGTCGCACTGGACTTAATACGACAGAGACTCCTGTGCGGGTGCAGTCCGGCGCCGCTCGACGTGGTTTGCTATGTATGTGTATGTAAGCGTGGTAACCAATCAGAGCAATGTGTACCTGTGGTGTGTGGTTGGCGACGAAAACATTTAATGCGACAGGACCCAAAAAACTTTTGTCCCGTGCGATTTGGGGGCGGGATTCCTGCTCATTAACACCGATGAAAATGATCCTGAATATTGCGTTCTTCGCACTTGTCTCCGCAAGCCCAAATGCGCAGGCGCATACCGCCGATGTAATTCGCATTGTGAACCACCTGCGCGCCCCGGGTGGTGCCTGCACATCGACCGCGCCACCGTTCGCATCACAAGGCGCGCTCGACGCCACAGCCGCCCAGTTGGCGCATGGCGCATCGCTTGATGACGCGCTCCAGTCCGGGGGTTACCGCGCGACCGATGTACGGGTCATCACCCTCACCGGGAAAGAACTGCCCGCGCGACTCGAAGCACTACTCGCGGAGCATTATTGCACCCAGATAAGAACCCGGACGCTATCCGAAATCGGCGTCCACGAAGGCAGTAATCAGATTTTGATTGTGCTGGCCGCACCGTTCGCACCCAAGGTCGATATGACGCGCCAGCAGCTCGCGGAGCGTATGCTCACACTTGTGAACGAGGCGCGCGCCAAACCACGCAGATGCGGCAACAAGCCGTTTGGTACTGCGGGATCGCTCAGTTCGAATGAGCCCCTGGAAATCGCCGCGTCCCTGCACGCCGCCGACATGGCAGCGAACAACTACTTCAGCCACACTGGACGCAACGGATCGACGTTCGAGCAGCGGGTCACGCGGTCGGGGTACCGCTATCGGATGACCGGTGAGAACATCGCAGCCGGCCAACTGACCCCCGAACAGGCGGTCGCT
>DATCIC010000279.1:0-3698 GCA_036508025.1 Rhodoferax sp.
AGGTAGGCGGTGTGCGGGTGGGCTGCGCCAAAGACTTGAACGACTCGGGCCAAAGCGGTGTCGGTGCCCGCTCGCATGTCCAGGGGAGTGGTTGCAAGCCATACTGCATCAACCCGAATCATTGCAACCACTCACGCAACCACTGTGCGCAGGAGGCGCCACCCTGCAAGGGCCAGTTGACGACAATGGTGGTGTTTGCCCGGTGGACTTCGATGCGGATGTCAGGCGGCGCCGACGATGGGGATGATGGGTATGCGGCTGGGCATCCCATCTTGATTCGATGTAGATGATCAGGCATCGTCCCCACGAAGGAGATCGTGGAGACGATGAATCAATTATCGACAGTGGAGCGCCCTCGGCGGCGCGAGTACGGCGCGGAGTTCAAGACTTCTGTTCTGGAACAATGTCGCCAGCCCGGCGCATCGCTTGCCGGGATTGCGCTAGGTTACGGCATCAACCCGAACATGGTGCACCGTTGGATGCGCGAGGATCGACAGCGCCTGGAGCTGATCGAACTGCAAAGGGGAACTTCGGCATTTGTGCCGCTGCAATTGCCACCGTCACCGGGTGCAAGCCCAGGCCTGGCAAAGTGCGTGCAACCCGCCGCCGACCAAAGCGCCGCCGCTGAAGGCATCCGCGTTGAGATTCAACGTGCAGGCGGCAAGGTGACTGTGACATGGCCGCTGCAATCTGCCAGCGAATGTGGCACTTGGCTGCGGGAGTGGCTGCGATGATCCGAATCGATGCGCTGTGGCTGGCAACAACCCCCATAGACATGCGCATGGGCACGGAACGTTTGCTTGCTCGGGTCGTGCAGGTGTTCGGGGTTGCCCAGGCCCATCATGGCTACTTGTTTGCCAACGTACGGGGCAACCGCATCAAGCTGCTGTTGCACGATGGCTTTGGAATGTGGTGTGCTGCTCGGCGACTCAATCAAGGCGGATTTGAATGGCCGCGGGGCGGCTCCGATATGTCCGCCTCGATCACGCTGACAAAGCAGCAATTCGATGCTTTGGTGTTGGGACTTCCCTGGAGTCGGCTGGAACAAATGCAGTCCATTACGCGACTGTGAGAACAGTGGGGCAAGGGATGGCGCGAGGCAATTAGCGGATGCCCTAATTCATTTGTTTGTGCATTTTTTGCACAATACAAACATGCTCAACGTGCATGAACTCAGCCCCCAAGACTTTGTCGGTCTGAGTCCCGAGGTCCTTGCCGAATTGGCCGCCAAGGTGCTGGCACACGTTGGACAGCAGAGCAAGCATATTGCCCAGCAGGGTCAGCAAATCGAATCACAGGCTCAGGCCATTGTGTTCAAGGATGCCAAGATCGAGCGCATCACGTTTGAGCTGCGCCGCCTCAAGGCCTGGCGCTTTAGCGCCAAGACCGAACGTATGTCTGCCGAGCAACGCCAGTTGTTTGAAGAAACCCTGGCCGCTGACCAAGCGGACCTTGAGGCCCAACTCGCAGCACTGAAGGCAGCCACCAAGGAGCCCGGCAACACGCCAGACACTAACACCCGTCGCCAGCCCAAACGCCAAGCCCTGCCCGAGCACCTCAAACGGGTGGACCATCACCATGAGCCAGAGAACACGACGTGTGGATGCGGTCAGGCCATGGTGCGTATTGGCGAAGACGTGAGCGAGCGGCTGGACATCATTCCTGCACAGTTCTTCGTGCACCGCCACATCCGGGGCAAGTGGGCCTGCAAGTGCTGCCAGACCCTGGTGCAAGAACCGGTGGAGCCACAAGTTATTGACAAGGGTATGCCCACCGCGGGTTTGGTGGCACACACCACAGTCAGCCGCTTCGTCGACCACATTCCGTATTACCGCCAGGAGCAGATCAACGCCCGCTCTGGCGTTCATACACCGCGCTCAACGCTGGCATCGTGGTCCGGCCAAGCCGGGGCTTCCCTGGTGCCACTGTATGACGTGCATCGGGAGTTTGTCCTGAGTTGCTCGGTCGTGCATGCCGATGAAACCCCGGTGGCCATGCTGGACCCCGGAGCGGGTAAAACCAAGCGCGCCTACATCTGGGCTTATGCCAGAAGCGGCTTTGATGTCTCACCCGGCGTGGTGTATGAATTCTGCGTGGGCAGAGGGGCAAAGTATCCACTTGAATTCCTCAAGGGCTGGTCGGGCACGCTGGTCTGTGACGGGTATGGGGCGTATGACCAGGTCATGAAGCAGGAGCAACGCGTCGGCGCAGCTTGCCTTGCGCACGCGCGCCGAAAGTTTGATGAGCTGATCAAGGACAACCTGAGTCCGGTGGGTACGCAGGCGCTGCAGCGCATTGCAGCGCTGTACCAAATTGAGCGCCAAGTCAAAGGCTTCTCGGTTGAAGAGCGGCTGACTATTAGGCAATCCAGTTCCAAACCGCTCTGTGAGGATCTGTACTCCTGGTTGAAACTGGAGAGACAACGCGTGCCCGAGGGAAGTGCTACGGCCAAAGCCATTGACTACAGTCTGAACCGCTGGGCAGCACTGACCACCTACCTGGCCGATGGAAATGTGCAGATCGATAACAACCATATCGAGAATCTGGTGAGGCCGTGGGCTATGGGCAGAAAGGCGTGGCTATTCGCCGGAAGTGAACTGGCCGGACAACGCGCCGCCATCGTGATGAGCTTGCTGCAATCCGCGAAGTTGCATGGCCACGATCCGTGGGCCTATCTCAAGGATGTGCTGACAAGACTGCCATCCCATATGAATAGTCGCATCCACGAGTTGCTCCCGCATCGCTGGCAACCGCAATCCTGAACCGACGGAACGGTCAAGGTGCCGTGCCCAGCCGCTTACTGTTGACCTTCAGTCTGGCATGCTGACCATAAGGAACACCAAGTTCGCAAAATCCCGGCACGTGCCGATGCATCCGAGCACGGTGGAGGCCATGAAACGCTACCGATCACTGCGCAGTTGCCACATTGAGGCATCGGAGCAGATGCCTTTCTTCGTCGGCACGCGAGGTCGGCTGCGCGGGCGTGCCTTGGGTTTGCGCCAGGTAGATCGGGTTTTTATCGGTCTGCGTGACCAACTGGGCTGGGTCAACCGTGGCGCTCATGCAGGACCGCGCATCCACGATCTACGCCACACCTTCGTGGTCAGGCGGGTGATGCTTTGGCATGCCCAAGGAACTAATGTTGATCAGTCAATGCTGGCTCTGGCCACCTATGTGGGCCACGCCACGGTCACCCACACCTACTGGTATCTCACCGGCGTGCCTGAATTGATGGCGCTGGCCGCCAACAAGTTTGAACTCTTCGCGCAAACGTTGGAGGTGAATCATGTCTGAAGTGATTGCTCCACGCCCACCGTCGTTTGCCTCGCTGGTTCAGCAGTTCTTTACCGAATATCTCGTTTCTCAGCGTGCCGTGAGTCCGCGTACAGTTGCATCCTACCGCGACGCCTTGATGATCTTCTTGGACTTTGCGCACAAGCGCCTGGGCAAGCAACCGACCGCAATGGCCTTGGCAGACATTGAACCCGATTTGATTCTGGCGTTTCTGGATTACCTGGAGAAAGAGCGGCACAACACCGTACGTAGCCGTAACCTGCGACTGACGGCATTGCGTGCATTCCTGAAGTTTGCATCGCGCCGCGATGTATCGTCGTTTTACGTTATTGAACGCGCACTGGGCGTGCCAATGAAACGCTTCGAGCGTCCAATCCTGGGCTTCATGTCGCGTGAAGAGATGC
>DATCIC010000280.1:0-3134 GCA_036508025.1 Rhodoferax sp.
GTTTGGCCAGCACACGGCCCTGCGCATCGACCAGCAGGGTGAGCGGCAGTTGCGCCGCCCCCAACATGTTTTCCAGCAACAACTGCTGGTCAATATAGTGGCTGAAGCTGGTTGGATAGCGCCTCAAAAAAGCGCGTGCCGCCTCCGGATAGTCGTCAGTCGAAATACCGATCAGCGTCACCTGCTGCCCGGTCTTGCTGCGGGCCAGGCGCTCCAGTGAGCCCATTTCCTGTTGGCACGGGCCGCACCAACTGGCCCACACATTGATGATCAGCGGCTTGCCGCGGTACTGCGACAGTTGACGCGACGGACCGGACAGCCCTAGCATCGCGGCCTCGCGCAGCTGGCTGCCCACCTCGACCTCGCCTGGCGTTTTTGCCATCGCCATGTTGGCGGTGGCAAAAATGCAGGCCAGGATTAAGCAAAAAAACGTTTTCATCATGCAAGTCTAGCTTCTAAATCATAAATTCGGATCGAATTGCGTCCAGCGTTTTTGGCTTGGTACATGGCAGCATCCGCCCACTTGATAACATCGTTTTCACTGGCTTCGTTGCCACTGAAAACCACAACCCCAATGCTGGCGGAGCAGTCGTGTGCCACCGTGGGATCTATCGTTGCTTCCGGCTTGGTGGCCAACAGATAGGGTTCAGACAAGCTGGTGCGGATTTTTTCTGCCACGGTGCGGGCCTGTTCACATGATTGCGCTTTGTCGGGGTCCAACTCGCCAAGCATCACCACAAACTCATCACCCCCAAAACGAGCCACAGTGTCCACCCCGCGCACGCAGTTTCTCAGGCGATTTGCCACTTCTATCAACAGCAAATCGCCGACCCCATGACCATACGCGTCATTGAGTGACTTGAAATTATCAAGATCAAGAAACATCAATGCAGCATAGCGAGCACTGCGCTGGCTGGCTGCTAGCGCCTGCGCGAGGCGGTCGTTGAGCAGGCGCCGGTTGGGCAGCTGGGTCAGCGGGTCATAAAACGCGAGTTGGTGCACTTGGTCTTCCAATTGCTTGCGTTCGGTGATTTCCCGCGTGATGCCGTGATAGCCGGTAATAGTGCCCCGCGCATCGCGCTCGGGCTTGGACCTGACCTCGCCCCACAACAGGCGGCCGTCGCGGCAGCGGTGCTGGACTTCAAAGGTCAGGAATTCAACCGGGGTCCCCAGATTTTCGGAGGCCTGGCTCTGCTGCATTATTTTCTTGACGGTGGCAGCCCCCTCGTCGGAAAACAATTCAAATACATGATGACCCATCAACTCTTCGGCCTTGTAGCCTCGCAGCCGTTCGTCTGCCGGGCTGATGTAGGTGATTCGAAGATGGCGATCGGTCTTCCAGATCACGTCCAAGGCATCTTCTGTCAGCAGGCGATACCGGGCCTCGCTTTCATGCAGTGCCTGGGTGCGCGCTTCAACCAAGGCCTCAAGGGCGCTGTTTCGCTCGCGCAAGCCCTTGAGTGGATAGACTTCGCCCTCCTGCACCAGATGATAGGGAATGGAGATGCCGCTGTGCACAATCTTCCAGTCTGCGCCTTCAAGACGGAAGATCAAGACCAGTCGCGCCGTTTCCCGCGACAGAATGTGGTCAGGCAAGGGCAGGTGAATGTGGAAGAAGGCAGTCGCGATAACCACGTCAGCGCTGATGTCCTGCATGGAGAGATCCAGCATCTCAATGCCAATACGGCCCTGCACCTGGGCAAAATCCTGCCGGGTGATCTTGGCCCAGGCGTCCCGGTCCTTCACCAGAAAATTACCGCCCCCGGTGTAGCCGCTGAAGTTTTCACTGAATCGCGCCGTCAGGCGGTCATCACGCGAGGCATACATCTCAATGTACTGGTCAAACAGGGCACGAATTTGACGTTCGCGATCCGAGGCGGCGGTGCTGACCATCATGGGAAATGTTGAATGCTTTTTTTGACAGGGCCAACGCGCTGAACGGCCCCGTTGTTGGGTGAATCCCGTCCGTGCACAGGTGTGACTTTACACCTTGCAACAAATAGCCGCCATTCACGGTCAGCCGGCTCAGCCCCGCATCAGCGCTCCAATCTCATCAACCGCCACCGGAACGCTTCGGGTGATCAGCTCGCAGCCGCTGGCGGTGACGATGGCGTCGTCTTCAATGCGGATGCCGATGTTGTGAAACTGCGCGGGCACACCCGTTGCCGGGCGCACATAAATGCCGGGCTCGATCGTCAACACCATACCCGCTTGCAGGACACGGGCTGGCCGATCCTTGATGAGTTCACCGGTGAGCGCATCCTTGCGCGTGCTGACCGTGCCGATTTCGGAGGGCTCGGTATAGGCGCCGCAATCGTGCACGTCCATGCCGATCCAATGCCCGGTGCGGTGCATGTAGAACTGGAAGTAGGCGCGCTTCTCGATCACATCCTGCAGGCTGCCAACCTTGTTCTTATCGAGCAGCCCCAGGTCGAGCATGCCCTGCGCGAGCACCTTGACGCTGGCCTCGTGCGGATCGGTGAAGCGGGCACCGGCGCGGGTGGCGGCGACGGCTGCCTCTTGTGACGCCAGCACCAGCTCATAGAGCGCGCGCTGCGGCCCCGTGAATTGGCCGTTGGCCGGGAAGGTGCGGGTAATGTCGGAGGCGTAGCCGTCGAGCTCACAGGCCGCGTCAATCAGCACCAGCTCGCCGCCCAACACCCGACCGGCATCGGCGCGGTAGTGCAGCACGCAGGCATTGGCACCGGCGGCCACGATCGAGCCGTACGCCGGGGACTGCGAGCCATGGCGGCGAAACTCGTGCAGCAGCTCGGCGTCCAGGTGGTACTCGCGCACCTCCTGGCCCGCGCGTAGCATGCGGGCACTGAGCTGCATGGCGCGAATGTGGGCACCCGCGCTGATTTGGGCGGCGCGGCGCATGGTGGCCTGCTCGTGCGCGTCTTTCACCAAGCGCATTTCATCGAGCACGCCACACAGGTCACGCTGCTGCTCGGGGCAGAGGGTGCCGTAACGCACGCGGGCGCGCACGCTGCCAAGCCAGCCGTCAATGCGCGTTTCCAGCCCCTTGTGGGTGGCAAACGGGTACCACACGGCATCACGGCCATCGAGCAGGCCGGGCAGCTGGGCGTCCAGGTCCGCCACTGCAAATGCCGCGTCCACACCGAGCGCCACCA
>DATCIC010000281.1:0-12582 GCA_036508025.1 Rhodoferax sp.
TCGGCGGCAAAGCGAGCCAAGTCGATATTTTGCCGGATGAGTCCGGCGTCCGCCCCCCCCAACTCATATAACTTGGCCGGTGGCGGGGCAATGCGGCCCACAATCTCCAGTACACCGCTCGGTGTTTCAATCTTGGGCAAACGGCTGCGATCCATGAAGTTGCGCGCCACCCAACCGCGCTGAACCAGCACCACAGCCGCACTGCCCTGCAGCCGCATCGGTGTGACCACATACAGACCCTGTCGCCCATTCATTGGGCGGTTATCCAGAAACACCGTGCGCTCGGGAATCCATTGGCCTCGCAGAGCGACACCACGGTGCAGTTCGAGAGCTGGATCAGCGCGCGCCGCCAGGGATCTGCCGTCCAGGATGGGCATGGCCGACTTGGTATCCATGCTGACCTGAATGGCGACTTTCTGCGCGGCCCGCGACAACTGCCAACGCCCCAGCGCCAGCGTGCCAGCCATTGACAGCAAGGCAAGCGCAGTGATCAGCCAGAACCTCCAGCCCGCGTTCACGAGATAATCCAGTCGATGAAATACTTCGTCATTCTTTCGTTTTTTGCCATCGTCGTCAGCCTTGGTGCAGCCCTGTTTTTCATGATGAAAAGCGATTCAAGCGGAAAATGCAGAAGCCAAAAAATGGCACTGGCGCTGGCCCTGCGGGTGGGGCTTTCCATCGCGCTTTTTATCACCATCCTGCTGGCCTGGAAATTCGGACTGATCCACCCGAGCGGCATTTCTGTCAGGCAATAAGCAGGTCCGCCCTGCAACAACCAAAAAGGCACCGTGCGGTGCCTTTTTGATGAAGGACAAATGACAGTCTAAAGCCAATAGACCAGCGTGTAGAGGCCAAGCCACACCACGTCGACAAAGTGCCAGTACCAGGCGGCCCCTTCAAATCCGAAATGCCGCTCTGCCGTGAAATGACCTCGTTGCAGACGCACAGTGATGAACAGCAGCATCAACATGCCGACAAAAACGTGGAAGCCGTGAAAGCCGGTCAACATGAAAAAAGTGGAGCCGTACACGCCCGAGGTGAGCTTCAGGTTCAACTCGTGGTACGCATGGTAGTACTCATAGCCTTGCACCACCAGGAACACGATACCCAGCAAAACCGTTAGCCACATGAAGGCTACTGCCTTGCTGCGACGGGCGCCGATCAAGGCGTGGTGGGCAATGGTCAGCGTGACGCCGGAGCTTAGCAAGATCGCAGTATTGATGGTGGGCAACCAAAAGGGTGTCATGGTCTGGAATGGCTCCACGATGCCCGCTGGCGAGCCGGTCACACCAGCGGCCAGACTCGGCCACACGGCTTTGAAATCCGGCCAAAGCAGACTATTTTCTAGACCACCCAAGGCGGGTATTGAATGGGCGCGTGTCCACCACAAGGCAGTGAAAAACGCCCCGAAGAACATCACTTCGGAGAAGATGAACCAGCTCATGGCCCAGCGGTAAGACGAGTCAACCTTGTGTCCATACTGGCCACTTTCACTCTCACCCACCGACTCACTGAACCACTGGTACAGCACGCCAGCAAACCACAGCAAGCCGAAATAAAACGAGTACTTACCCCACTCTGCCCCATTGATCCACTGACTGGCGCCCAGCAAGACAAAAAACAGGCCAACAGCCGCAAAAAAGGGGTGCCGCGATGGGCCGGGCACAAAATAGTGCGGGGTCGTAGCCCCGATTGTTGAACTCATATCAGCTCCATTCTTTCCAGTTCTATTTAATCTTCATGAGGTGCCAGGATGGACCCTATTTGGCAACCACCACGTTCACCAGCACGATCAGGCCAACGACCAAAATGATGATCGTCACAATACCCACCACGATGATGTGAATCGGACTGACTTGCGCCGCATCTTTCTCCAACTCGCTATTTTTTCTGATTCCCAGCAGCGACCAGGCAACCATTTTGATGGTGCGAAAAAACGACCCGGACGCTACCGGTTTTGTCCCAGGTTCCATCTCACTCATGACCCAGCTCCGATGCCAACATGACCAGTCGCATCAGCCAAAGGAGCCGCCGGTGTCTTGCCTCCGACCTCAAAAAAGGTATAGGACAGCGTGATCGTTTTCACATCTTTGGACAACTTGGGATCAATCACAAACACCACCGGCCAGACTTTCTTTTCGCCCGGCTCCAAGGTGTGCTGCTGGAAGCAAAAACACTCCAGCTTGTTGAAATGGGCGCTGGCCTGCACCGGCGCGTAACTTGGAATGGCTTGCGCCGACATCCGCCTGTTTTGCACATTTTTGAACTCATACATCACCGTGGCCATTTCACCGGGATGCACCTGCAGCGAACGTTGCGCCGGCTTGAACTCCCAAGGGCCGCGCACGTTGGCATCAAATTCGACCGTAATGGTGCGGCTGGTATCGACCTGGGTATTGGCGGGCAGTGTCGCTTTGGCACCTGGAACATTGCGCTCACCCAGCGCCAATATATTGATACCCGTGGCCTCGCAAACAGCCTTGTAAATAGGAATCAGCGCGTAACCGAATGCGAACATGCCCACTGCCACGACAAACAGTTTGCCGACCATTCTGGTATTTTCACGCCGTAGAGTCATGCCCTACTTGCCCAAAAAAATCATCTTGGCCATGAAACCAACAAAGACCGCGACCGCCACCGATGCCAGGATCAGTCCGGTCTTCAGGTTGGCTTTCTTTTGCTCGGGAGTCATCATGTTTCCGATCGTCATGCACTAAGCAATAATCTTGGTTGCCGTGGCATCCAGCTTGGGCGGCGTCTCGAAGGTGTGGAACGGTGCCGGCGAAGGCACTTCCCACTCCAGACCTTCCGCGCCTTCCCAAGGCCTTTGCGGCGCTTTTTGACCCTTGCCCCTCATGGTGGGAATCACGATGAAGAGCAGGAAAAAGACCTGTGCAAAACCAAAGAAAAAAGCGCCTACCGATGCCACCGCATTGAAATCGGCAAATTGCATCGGGTAATCGGCGTAACGACGCGGCATACCGGCCAGACCCAAAAAATGCATCGGAAAGAAAGTGACGTTGAACGCAATCAGCGACCACCAGAAGTGAATCTTGCCGCGTGTTTCGTTGTACATCACACCAGTCCACTTGGGTGACCAGTAGTAGTAGCCGGCAAACATGGCAAACAAGGAACCGGCCACCAGCACGTAGTGAAAGTGGGCGACGACGTAATAAGTGTCCTGCACCTGAATATCAATCGGTGCCATGGCCAGAATCAGACCGGTAAAGCCACCCATGGTAAACACAAAGATGAAGCCCACCGCAAACAGCATGGGCGTCTCAAAGGTCATGGACCCCCGCCACATCGTGGCCACCCAGTTGAAAATCTTCACGGCGGTCGGCACCGCGACCAGCATGGTGGCATACATGAAGAACAACTGGCCGGTCACCGGCATGCCGGTGGCGAACATGTGATGCCCCCACACAATGAAGGACAGGATTGCAATGCTTGAGGTGGCATAAACCATGGACGCGTAGCCAAACAGCTTCTTGCGCGCAAACGCCGGCACGATCTGGCTGATGATGCCAAACGCCGGCAAGATCATGATGTAGACCTCCGGGTGCCCGAAGAACCAGAAAATGTGCTGGTACATCACCGGGTCGCCACCACCGGCCGGGTTGAAAAAACTGGTGCCAAAATGGCGGTCCGTCAAGGTCATGGTGATGGCTCCGGCCAGCACCGGCATCACCGCGATCAGCAAGTACGCGGTGATCAGCCAGGTCCAGGAAAACATCGGCATCTTCATGAGGGTCATGCCCGGTGCGCGCATGTTGAGCACGGTCACGATGATGTTGATGGAACCCATGATGGAGCTCGCACCCAACAGATGCATGGCAAAGATACTGGCATCCATGCTCGGGCCCATCTGCAATGTCAGTGGCGCATACAGCGTCCAGCCAGCCGCTGGCGCACCACCCGGCATAAAGAACGAGCCCACCAGCATCAGGGCCGCAGGAACCATCAGCCAGAAGCTGAAGTTATTCATGCGGGCAAACGCCATGTCCGAGGCACCAATTTGCAGCGGAATCATCCAATTGGCGAAGCCCACAAAGCCCGGCATGATGGCGCCAAACACCATGATGATGCCGTGCATGGTGGTGAGCTGATTGAACAGTTCCGGGTTGACCAATTGAAGGCCGGGCTGAAACAACTCAGCGCGGATCAGCAAAGCCAGCACGCCGCCGATCATCAACATGGTCAAGCTGAACATCATGTACAAAGTACCAATGTCTTTGTGGTTGGTCGCGTACACCCAGCGGCGCCAGCCGGTGGGTGCGTGGCTGTGGTGGTCATGCTCAATGGGGGCGTGGTGGTCTAGAACGGCACTCATGCTTGTTTCCTTCTCAATACTTGTATTTGGGTGGCGCCGTTTACTTGCGTGCCGCCGTCACATCAGACGGTTGCACCAGTTGGCCAGTCTTGTTGGACCAGTTATTTTTGGTGTACGTCATGACAGCAGCGATTTCGGTATCACTGAGTTGCTTCCAGGCTGGCATCACATTGGTCTTGCCATCGGGCAGCGCCACCGTTCGACCATTGAGCAGCACCGTAAGCTGCTGACCTTTGTCGGCATCGAGAACCACGGATGAGCCGTCAAGCGGCTTGATCGTGCCCACGCCCTTGCCGTTGGGCTGGTGACAGGCGGCGCAATTGGTGGTGTAAACTTTTTCACCACGGGCAAACAATTCTTCGGCCGTCCAGACTTTGTTGGGATCGTCGGCTTGGGCGGCCAGCTTTTTCAGTTCTTCATTGACCCACAAGGTGTAATCCTGCGCCGACACCACCTTCACATGGATCGGCATGTAGGCGTGCTCCTTGCCACACAACTCAACACATTGACCGTAAAAGTCGCCAATTTTTTCAGCGCGAAACCACGTGTCGCGCACAAAGCCGGGAATGGCATCCTGCTTGATGCCAAACGAGGGCACCATGAAGGAGTGAATCACGTCGTTGGCGGTGGTGATAAGGCGGATTTTTTTGTTGACGGGAACCACCATCGGGTGATCGACTTTCAACAAGTAATCTTCCACCTGCTCGCCCGCTTTAGGACCGCCATTGTTTGACATTTCGCGCTGCGCGCGATCAAGCGCCGAGAGAAAACCGATGCCCTCGCCTTCGCCCTTGAGGTAATCGTAGCCCCACTTCCATTGCATGCCGGTGACCTTGATGGTGAGGTCGGCATTGGTGGTGTCTTTCATGGCCACCACCACTTTGGTGGCTGGCAGGGCCATCAAAATCACAATGACAAAAGGCACGATCGTCCAAACAATTTCAACTGTCACCGATTCATGAAAGTTGGCCGACTTGTGTCCCACCGACTTGCGGTGTTTCCAGATGGAATAAAACATGACCGCGAATACCGCGACAAAAATGACGGAGCAAAGTATCAGCATGAACCAGTGCAGCCAAGCCTGCTCTTCAGCAATCTTGGTGACAGGCGGATGCAAATTGAGTTGTCGTACCGCCGGGCCGCCCGGCAAATCGCTGACGGCATGCGCCACCGTGAAAGCAACCGTTCCAACCCAGGCACTTGCGACCCACAGCGTGGCTGCCAATTTATTGAAAATCCGCTTCATCATGTCCACTTTTTTATGCCTCAAAATAGCCTGATCTAACCGAACATCGCCAACAACGACCGATTGCATCCCGATCAGCGCCACCCAATTCCGATCAAGATTGTAGTTCACGCTTATTTATCCTCACGGCATTGTCAAGCCCTTTTCTCAAGGATTTCTTTAAAAACTTTTGCGCTGGCTCAAGGCTTCACGCATTTGCGCCAGAGAAAGCACGGTTTCAGCCCGCACCGTCAAACGCGGCGCGGGTTTGAAGGCGTGGCCATAAATCACCTCGAAGGTCAGTTGCCGCGGCACGCGCTCCAGTCCCTGAAGCAATTGCTCGCGCCACTGCCGGCCCCGCAGACCGGGAAAACGCTGCGGCTGCAAATTGCGCCCCAGGCCACGCAGTTCCTGCAACAAGCGCTGTGGCGTCTCAAATGTCAAGGTGATGCGCTCCATGTCCATCACCGGTTCTGCAAAACCGGCGGCACCCAGCATGTCGCCCCAATCATGCATATCAGTGAACTCATGCGAGGGCGCGGGCCAGCCCAGCGACTGGTAAAGGCCGCGCAATTCCTGCAAGGTATCGGGACCCAGGCAGGAAAACATCAAAAACCCATCCACCGCCAGCGCCCGGTGCCACTGCGCCATCACCGCTTGCGGATCGGCCGCCATATGCAGCGTCATATTGGCCCACAGCATTTGCACCGCGCCATCGCCCGGCATCTCAAAGCGCGTTACCCTGGCGGTCCAGCGAGTCGGCTGCCACCACGGCTTTGCTATTTGTTTTGCAGCGTACTGCGCATTCTCCTTGTGGGCTTCGGCGACAAAACACAGGGCATGGGGATAGCGCTGCGCCAGAAGCGCATGCGCCTGCAGACCCCCACGCACCGGCTCCCAATGGGCCCAGCTATCGGGCTGACACTTGATCCAGGCAAGTCGTTCTTCCATACGCCGCGCCACCTCCTCATGTAGCCACGGCGACGGAGCAGGTGCCATGCGCTGCCAGCGTTCGGCCGCTTGGGGATCAATGGTGGGGGGACGTTGAGTGGACATAAGACAGGGTGTGATTGAGTCGGCAGAGTATATTGACTCCATGTTTTCCAGCTTGCTTAAAGGGACGTCCAGGGTTTTGAACTTGCTGCCCAGCCAATGCCGGGTCTGCCATGCCTGGCCCGCGCAGCCCATCTGCGAGACCTGCGTGACCCGCTTCGCCCAGCCGCAGCCACGCTGCGAAACCTGTGCGCTGCCGGTGCCACCGCACATCCGACGCTGCGGCGCCTGCGTCAAAACCCCGCCGCCACTGGACGCCTGTCTGGCTGCGGTGGCTTACGCTTTCCCCTGGTCAGACTTGATCGTTGACTACAAATTTCACAACAACCCCGGCCTGGCCAATGCCTTCACTCTGTTGCTGCGCAGCACGCCGTGGGTGGAACCCGCGCTGGACGCGGCCGACCTCGTGCTGACTATGCCGCTATCCAGACAACGCCTGCAAACGCGCGGCTTCAACCAGGCCCTGTTGCTGGCGCACCGTCTAGCACCCGACAAAGCCGACACTCGCCTGCTGCTGCGCATCAAGGACACGCCGGCGCAGAGTTCGCTCAAACGTGCCGAGCGGCTCGACAGCCTGAAAGACGCGTTTGCCGTTGATCCTTTGCTTATGACGCAACTCAAAGGCGCGCGCGTCGTGCTGGTAGACGATGTCATGACCAGCGGCGCCTCGCTCTTTTGCGCGGCGCGGACACTGCGGGCAGCGGGCGCGGCGCACATCACGGGCATGGTGATTGCGCGCACCGAATAACATCAGCCCATGTTTCATATCGTCCTGGTCGAACCCGAGATCCCGCCCAACACGGGCAACATCATCCGCCTGTCGGCCAACACAGGCTGCGCCTTGCACCTGATTGAGCCGCTGGGGTTTTCCATGGACGACAAGCACATGCGCCGGGCCGGGCTGGACTATCACGAGTACGCCACCGTCAAACGCCACGCCAGCTGGCAGGCCTTTCTGGCTGGCGAACAGCCAGCGCCCGAGCGCATGTTTGCCCTGACCACCCGCGCCGGACGCAGTGTTTATGAGGCGCAATTTGCGCCGGGAGACTGGCTGGTATTTGGGTCTGAAACCAAAGGCCTGAGTGAGGCCGTGCGGCAATCATTTGCCCCCGCTCAATGCCTGAAGCTGCCCATGATCGAAGGCCAGCGCAGCCTTAATTTATCAAACGCCGTGGCGGTTACGGTATTTGAAGCCTGGCGCCAAAACGCCTTTGGCGCATCACGGGTAGTGCCGCGCCACTGACTCGGCCACGCACACCGGCTTGAGCGCGCCCTCACGCTCAATCGCCACCTGCCAGGTCATTTGAACGCCACCCTGGTCGATGGGCTCGCTGCTGAGCAGTTTCATGCGGGCGCGCAGGCGACTGCCCACCGGCACCGGGGCCGTAAAGCGAACCTTGTTCAGCCCATAATTCACGCTGAGGCGGGTTTCCACAACGGTCAGAGAGGACTGAAAAAAACGGGGAATCAGCGCCAGCGTCAAAAAGCCGTGCGCGATGGTGCCGCCAAATGGCCCCATTTTGGCTTTCTCAACGTCCACATGAATCCACTGATGGTCGCCAGTGGCTTGCGCAAACTGGTTCACCTGTTCTTGTGTGATGGTGATCCAGTCGCTCACGGCAACTTCCTGGCCGATCAGATTTGAAATTTCGGAGAGAGTTTGAAAAGTTTTCATACAGCCACTGTAGCGGCGCGCGCGCAGGTCACTTGTCAGATGAGCGACAAAGCGGCCCGCTCATCTCCTCAACCAACTAAGTCTCCAGCCACTCGCCTATCGCCTGCCACTGCGCCAGGTCTTTTTCTACCCGGCCGGGCGCCACATCAAACAGGGTCAGGCCACGGGCTGCCAAATGAATATAGTTTTGCGTGTCCCGCAGGTAGCCCAACACCGGTATACCCAGGGAGTCCACAAATTCATGCAGTTTGTCAGCGGCGATGGTGCGCGCATCCACCCGCATGCCCACCAGGCCAATCTGCAATTTATCAAAGTGCTTGTTCTGTAGCAGTTGATCCAGAAACGCCCGTGTTGCAAAAATATCAAAAACACTGGGCTGCAAAGGCACGATCACCTTGTCCGCCAGCTTCATCACGTCATTGAAACGTCTGCCATGCAGGCCTGCAGGCGTGTCGAGCACCACATGGGTCGTGCCTTTGGGCGGTTTGGCGATCAGGTCGGTGCTCACGCTCCAGGTGGCGATGGGACGTGCGGCCGCCGGGCGCAACCCCAGCCACAAGCGTGAGGACTGCTGGCGATCCGCATCGCCCAACATCACGGTGTGCCCGCGGGATGCGAAATAACCCGCAATATGTGTGGCCAGAGTGGACTTGCCCACGCCGCCCTTTGGATTGGCAACTACGACCACTGGCATGACACGCTCCTATAAATTGAACTTTGTGCGCTATGTTAGCGGCAGGTGAAAACAACACAAGACACTTTCAGACCGTCCTCAGCCCAGCACGTCGGCCAGGAAAAGCGAGATGTCGGCCACTTCGCGCGGATGCACACTGTGCGGCATCGGGTAGCTGTGCCATTGCACCGGGTAACCCAGGCTGAGCAGCAGATCGCGCGAGGCTTCGCCCCGGGCCGGTGCCACCACCGGGTCCTGGCTGCCGTGCGCCATGAAGATGGGCGTGCAGGCATTGGCGGCGCTGCGCTCGGCGGCAAAGGTGTCTGCCAGCGGCAGGTAGCCCGACAGCGCCATCAGGCCTGCCAGCCGCTGCTTGAAGCGCAAACCGGTGTGTAGCGCCATGGCGCTGCCCTGCGA
Source organism: Rhodoferax sp. (assembly GCA_036508025.1). Classification (GTDB taxonomy): domain Bacteria; phylum Pseudomonadota; class Gammaproteobacteria; order Burkholderiales; family Burkholderiaceae_C; genus Rhodoferax. The sequence goes on from DATCIC010000281.1 coordinate 9,377, forward strand.
GAAGCCCGCCAGCACAATGCGCTGGTACGGGATGCCGCGTGCCGCCTCGTGCTCGATCAGTGCGGCAATTACCAGCGCAGATTTCTGGATGCCGGCCACGTCCTGACGGCTCACCAGATCGGTGCCTCGAATGTCATACCAGGCCGGCATGACATAGCCGCCGTTGAGGGTCACCGGCATAGAGGGCGCGTGTGGAAAGACAAAACGGATCGGTGGGCAGGCGCGCAAGTCCAGCTCGGGCACCAGAGCGGCAAAGTCGTTGCCATCGGCGCCCAGACCGTGCAGCCAAATGACGGCAGCCGTGGGTTGCGGAGCCGATTCAATTTCTATGCGGGGAAGTAGGGTATTTGTCATATCTAATCGGTTGGGACAGGGCTGGCCGGCACTGCAAGGGTTCAACAAGGGCGCGTCGATCGCGCCGGAGGATGACGCACGGGCAGCGCGCCGCCGCGGCCTATTTTCATGCCAACAGTGCCTGCGCAAATTCACGGGCATTAAACGTCTCCAGGTCTTCAAGCTGCTCGCCCACGCCGATGAAGTACACCGGCACCGGCCGCTCGCGCGCAATGGCGGCCAGCACGCCGCCCTTGGCGGTGCCATCCAGCTTGGTAACGATCAGGCCCGTCAGACCCAGCGCCTCGTCAAATGCCTTCACTTGCGTCAAGGCGTTTTGACCGGTGTTGCCGTCGATCACCAGCAGGATTTCATGCGGTGCCGTAGCGTCGGCTTTTTGCACCACGCGCTTGATCTTTCGCAATTCTTCCATCAGGTGCAACTGGGTTGGCAGGCGTCCGGCGGTGTCGACCAAGACCACGTCTTTGCCGCGCGCTTTGCCGGCGCTGACCGCATCAAAGCTCACGGCCGCCGGGTCGCCACCCTGCTGGCTGATGATCTCCACGCTGTGGCCGGGCGTGTCGGTGCTGGTGCCCGCTCGCGTCGCCCAAACGCCCAGTTGCTCACGCGCGGCCGCCCGGAAAGTATCAGCGGCGGCCAGCAGTACGCTGGCGCCGTGCATGGCCAGGTGCTGGGTGAGCTTGCCAATCGAGGTGGTTTTGCCCGCACCATTGACACCAGTGACCATGATGACGGTGGGCTTGTGCTGTCCAATCACCAGCGGCTTTTCCAGCGGCAGCAGCAATTCGGTGAGGCTTGCCACCAAAATGTTTTTCAGGGCCACCGGGTGGGTAATGCCACTGTCCTTGACCTTGCGCCGCAAATCATCGAGCAGGTACTGGGTGGCCGCGACCCCCGTATCGGCCATCAGCAGCGCGCCTTCAAGCTCTTCGTAGAGCGCCTCGTCAATCTGGGCGCCGCTAAAAACCGCGGAGATGCTGTTGGCGGTCTTGCCCAGGCCTGATTTAAGTCTGTCCAGCCACTTTTGCCGCTCGGGCGGCACACTGGCGGGCAGGGGGATGTCAATCGGCGTGACCAGGGCGCTGCCGATCAAGGAACCACTGCGGATGGCTGTTGCCGCGCCGGCAGGCTCAGTCGCCGCGTCGGGTGACTTTGGCAATACAGGGGTGGGCGGAGGTTTCTTTTTGAAAAAACTGAACATTTAGCAACTTCTTAGAATCAGAGCATTCTATGAAACGACTCACCTCCCCTGTACCCATGCGCTTGATATACCAATATTTTTTCTGTTTTTCGCTCCGAGCAGTCGTCACTTCATGGGCGAAACTGTCAGTTCGACCACGCCTGCACGGCCCCTCCAGTCCCCAGCCGCGTGCTGTGTGGCAGCGCTTGCCCTGGTACGGCCTGTTGCTTTTGGGCGGTCTGACGGCTCACGCGCAAACCCCGAGCCCGGTGGAACAATTTACCCTGGCCAATGGCCTGACCGTCATCGTCAAGCCCGATCGACGCGCGCCGACTGCCGTCCACATGCTGTGGGTGCGGGTGGGTGCCATGGACGAGGTGAACGGCACCTCCGGTGTGGCGCATGTGCTGGAGCACATGATGTTCAAAGGCACGCCGACCGTGCCAGCCGGTGAGTTTTCGCGCCGGGTCGCGGCCCTGGGCGGGCGCGAGAATGCCTTTACCAGCAAAGACTACACCGGCTTTTACCAGCAGATTCCGGCGATACGGCTGGAAGAAGTCATGAAGCTGGAGGCCGACCGCTTTGCCCATAACCAGTGGCCTGATGATGAATTCAAAAAAGAGCTGGAAGTGGTCAAGGAAGAGCGCCGCCTGCGTACCGAAGACAACCCGCACGCCCTGTTGCATGAAGCGCTCAACGCGGCTGTTTTTGTGGCATCGCCCTACCGGCGGCCCATTGTCGGCTGGATGAGCGACCTGGAGGCTTTGACGCCAGCGGATGCACGGGCGTTTTACCGACGCTGGTATGTGCCGGCCAACGCGGCGGTGGTGGTGGCCGGTGATGTTGATGTGGCGCAGGTACGCCGGCTGGCTGAAAAATATTATGGTGTTTTGCCCGCACGGGCCGTGCCAGAGCGCAAGCCGCAGCAGGAGCCTGAACAGGTCGGCCTCAAACGCCTGGCGTTCAAAGCGCCCGCTGAACAAGCGTATGTGAGTTTGGCATTCAAGGTGCCGGGCTTGAAGTCTTTGGATGCGAAAAAAGAGAACGCTGACGCGCTGGCGCTCACCGTGCTCGCTGCCGTGCTGGACGGCTACAGCGGTGCCCGGCTGGAGCGCGCCTTGACCCAGGGCGAGGGTCGTGTCGCTGACAGCGTCGGCGCCGACAACGGCCTGTGGGGTCGTGGACCGCAGTTGTTCTCGCTGGTAGGCGTGCCCTCGAATGGCAAAACGGCTGAGCAAGTTGAGCTCGCGCTACGCGCGCAAGTGGCGCGCATCGCCCGCGACGGTGTGCTTGAGGCGGAGCTGGCGCGCGTCAAAACCCAATGGGTGGCGAGCGAGGTTTACAAGCTCGATTCGGTCTTCAACCAGGCGCAGGAGCTGGGCAGCAACTGGGTACAAGGGCTGCCGCTGGACGCGGACGCGCTTTTGATCGAGCGCTTGCGTGCGGTCACCGCAGAGCAGGTCAAGGATGTGGCACGACGCTATTTTGGCGATGACCAGTTGACCGTGGCCGTGTTGTTGCCGCAGCCGCTGGACAAAACCCGTACCCGGCGCACGCCCCCAGCAGGCGCCCGGCATTGATAGCGCAGCGCGCACACATCGAAACAGACGTCATGATTACTCTTAAAAATATAGCTACTTACGCAATATGGACGGGGGCTACAGCCCTATTT
>DATCIC010000282.1:0-5816 GCA_036508025.1 Rhodoferax sp.
TGCGCATGAGCGTCACTGGCGCCATGGCACGAAATGCAATCCGGCGCACGCTTGTCAGCGGTGAAGCCGTGCGCGGACCGGCTCATGTCCGGCAGGTCGTCTGAGTCGTGACAGGTCACGCACAACGCCGCCCCGACGGGCTCGGCGCTCCAGGCTGAACCGAGCAAGCCGAACAAACTGAAGCCAACGACGGCCATTAAACGCTTAATTCGCATCCCAAACCCCTTCAAAAACTTTCTCTAACTCACGGCACTGCGCCGAAAGTCCAACGATCAAAACATCAGGAGAGGCTTGTGACAAGCCTCTCCTGCTCATGGCTACTTCTGACCGTGGACGGTGTCCACGCTCTTGACACCGCCGCTGGCGTGGCAATCGTCACACGACTCACGCGGCAGGGCAACGTCGGCTTGCGTCTTGTCGCCGAACGATGCGCCAATTGTCGTGACGTGCTTGATGGCCGCATTTGAATCGTGGCACGACGTGCAGGTGGCTGCCTTGGGCGAGATGACCTTCCACAGGTTCGGGTCGGTCACGCCGGCGTCCTTCTGAACAACAGCACCCAGCGTGCCCATGTCGGTCTTGTAGGAGTTGTTGACGTGGCAGGCATTGCAATTGAGCGTGGCGTCTGGATAGGCCACCTCGGCGGCGTAGTTTTCAACATCGGTAGCAAACGTCAGTGTGCCGTCGCACGCAGCTTTGGCAATGTCGCTGGTATTAGCGGGGTTGCAGAATGCTCCGACCACCTTGTTGCCATGCGTGAATGGATAAATTCGTTTCGAGTTGCCGTGGATGCCGTGGATCATGCGTTTGAACTGGTAGGACTCGTTGAGTGCCTTGCCATTCGTCAGGCCATTCGTCATGATGGTTGAAGACATCCGGTTCGCGTCATGACAGGTAACACATGCTTCGACGATGGTTCGGTCACCACTGTGGAACGCGGGCGACAGGGTATTGGAGGCTGAAGTGGAACCCAGCGCGCCATGGCAGACGTTGCACTTCTCGTTGGAGACAATGGCGCGGCGCGGCTGTAGCGTGCCGGTGAGCGCGAGTTCTCTGTAGGTGTGCTGCGCAAGGGTTTTGACCAGCACCGTCGGCACCACCTCAGGCCGAGGATCGGTTGAAGCCGTCGCACTTAACTTGTGCTCCATGATCTGACCGATGCTGACGACGCGGGCCGTGCCTTTCGCGACCGCCGTGGCGGTGTCTAACGGCAGCTGTATGTCGACCGTGTAATGGTCGGAGCCATCATTGACTGCCGTTCGCGAACATGCGTTAGTGGCGCTGGTGCCTGTCGTGGTCGGCCCCTCGAACAAACAAGCGAAGGCAGTGTTTCCGCCGTTGTTGTAGGCCGAGAACTCGGTCGCCCCGTCTGACTGGCCGACCATGTTCTGGTAGGCAAGGTAGAACTTAAGATTGCCGAACTTGGTGTTGTTGCAGTCCTTCACTGTACCGTTGGTGTTGAGCGTGCAGTCGGACGCGTTAGCGATGAGCTTGTATGCCTTATTGCCATTGGTCGGATCGGAGAGGAAGTACTTGACGGTGACCTTGCGGGCGGTGGCGTCATATGTAGCATTCTCAATATTCATTTTGTACTTGGCGGCGTTCACCTCGACCTGGTTGAAGTGGACCCGTTCCGACGAGATCGTGGAGCCAACCTTATGGCAATCAGCGCAATCCGCGTTGGTCAGCGCCGTGGCCTGCGCAGTTGATCCGTAGCGCATGCCGGCGACGACCTTGTGCAGTGGCTCCCACGTCGAGCCGGTGCCACTGGCGTGACAGGTCAGACAAGCGCCCTTGCTGGGCGTGGTCTTCCAGTTGTCGCCCTGCGGTGTCTTGGGATTGGCACCCGAATGGCAAACCGCGCAGTTGCGCAGGTCTTGCGGGAAACCGACATCGGCGTAGCTGTTCTCGCTGTCTTTGTAGCCCCAGATCGTGTAGTCCTCGCCCGCAGCCTTGAGCCGCTTGCCAGCATGGATCTTGTGAACCATGGTGGCCAGATTCAGGACGTTGCCACTGTTGGCGTCGGTGGTACCGGGGTTGTGGCACATCACGCAGAACTGCGTGTCGACGCGTCCGCCACCGTGCATCGCCAGCTTTTGGTGACAACCGTTGCAGGAGGCGATGTCGGTCATCTTGCGGGTTTTGGCCGGGTCTGTCACCGGGACAGACTTGCCATCGGCACCGATGGTGAAGTCGAAGTAAGGGTTGACCAGAACCGTCTCGCCCTTGGCATTCTTGTAGCTCAGCTGAATGGCGACGCGATGCGTCAACGTGCGGTCGAAGACGACGTTGTTCGTGGAATAGGGTACGTTGTTAACCGTCGCAGCCCACTTCGGATTCGTGATGTCCGCCCTGAACGTGTAGGTGTAGTAACCATCCGGGTTATAGACCAACTGGGACGCCGGCAGGGCAGCGTCCTTGGGGTCTGTCGTAGCCTGCATAGCTTTGGCTGGAGGTGTTGCCGCGCCACCAGGCCCGACGCCAGCAGTAGCAGTCTCCTCGCGAGAAATGTAGTTCACCCACTGGTCCGGCTCGCCGTTGATACCGGGCACCAGCTTGGCGATGGCGAAGCTCACGTCTGTAATCTTCAGATCGGTCTTGACCGCGCCGTCAGAAAACACCGTGAAGTTGACCTTGGGCGGGCTGTTGACAGTGACGACCGGCACACCGGCTGCCTGCACCACAGCGAAGGGAGCGGCGGAGTTTGTCGCCGTGTCGTTGGCCGCTAATGCGCTCGCCGTTGCGATGGCACTATTGACAGCGGCTGAAGACGGCGGCTGCACATTGCCACCCCCACCACCGCCACCGCCACCGCCACCGCAGCCGGTCATGGCAACCACCACCGAGCAAGCTATACCCCATCGCACTAATAATTGTTTCATTTTTTCTCCGTCGGTTGCCCTATAAACGGTATCGCACTACCCGTTGGAAGCTGTTTGAACGGCACTGCCGCTTCTCTGCGATTCAATCTCGCTAAACATTGGTGTATTTTTGTAAAGTGGGGCAGATGTTACTGCGAAAGAATCCGATCTGACAGATTCTTCAATTCTTTCTGATCTTTGGTGTGCATGACCTCGAAGCAGGGTTCGGCCTCGCCTAAACGAAAAAACGCCAATCGCCATAAGCGATTGGCGTTTTGTCAAGAAGAGTTACTGCGAAAGAATCCAGTCGGCCACATTTTTGAGTGCGGCCGGGTCCTTGGTGTCAATGACTTTGTGCTCTTCTTCAGAGCCGTCGTCGAGCTTGACCTTGGGTCCTGTTGTTATGTTCTTGATGACTTTTTCTTGGCCGTCCGCTTTGCCCTTGTACTTGGCCGCGATCTTTTGCAGGGACGGACCTTTTTTGGTCTTATCGACCGAGTGGCACTTGGTGCAACTGTTCTTTTTAAACAGGGCTTGCGCGGCGTCAGCGTCAACGGCGGCATGAGCCGGGACCACACTGGCAAATGCCAGCATAAGCGACGCACTAACGATGGTGAGAGTGGATTTAAACATTTAAAAGCTCCTAAAAAAGTAACACGAAACTCAACGTGAGAATTTGAGCATCCGGCCGCCGATCATGTCAAGAGGCAGAATTGAAATTTGACCGCCGATCCGCCCGAGCATGACTTGCATCAAATCAAACTGGATCAGTCCGCGCATCTGTAAGCATCGGATAACATTTTCATTCAAGGTTCACTCTTGCAACTGTTCGTACACTGTCGTGGCCTCTTTGTCTTTAGAAAACAGTAAGCTGCGCCCATGCACGAAATGTCGCTCGCGGAAGGCGTGCTGCAACTGATGGAAGACGCAGCACGCCAGGATAATTTCACCAAAGTCACTGCGGTGTGGCTGGAAATTGGCCAGCTCTCGGGCGTTGAGCCCGACGCCATGCTATTTTGCTTTGATGCGGTTATGCAAGGCAGCCTTGCCCACGGCGCGCGGCTGGAGATCATGGCCGTGCCCGGCACCGGCTGGTGCCTGGCCTGCGCCAAGACCGTGCCGATGACGGAAGTATTTGGTGAGTGCCCGCACTGCGGCGGCTACCCGTTGCAGGTGACCGGCGGCACGGAGATGCGGGTCAAGGAACTTGAAGTTGAGTAACCAACAATGGGAGACTGGCTATGTGTGTCACTTGTGGCTGTGGTGAGGGTGAAGTCCGGATCGAGGGCGAGCCCGCTCATGCGCATGACGCTGTGCACGACCATGTGCATGCTGACGGCGAGGCGCGCACGCATTCGCACGACGGCGCCCCGGCGCACACGCACGCCCCGGGCCTTGGCCCCAAGCGCATGGTGCAGATTGAGCAGGACATCCTGGCCAAGAACAACGCCTATGCGCAGGCCAACCGGCAGGTGCTGGCAGAGCGCGGCATTTTTGCGCTGAACCTGGTGTCCAGCCCCGGCTCCGGCAAGACCACGCTGCTGTGCAAGACCATTGCCCTGTTGGGCAAGCAAGCCGTGGCCGTGATTGAGGGCGACCAGCAAACCAGTCAGGACGCTGACCGCATTCGCGCCACCGGTGCGCAGGCGATCCAGATCAACACCGGCAAGGGCTGTCATCTGGATGCCCATAGGGTCGGGCACGCGATGGAACATCTCAAGCTGGAGGATGAATCCCTGCTGATGATTGAAAACGTGGGCAACCTGGTGTGCCCGGCAGCGTTTGACTTGGGCGAGGCCCACAAGGTGGTGATTCTGTCGGTCACCGAGGGGGAAGACAAACCCATCAAGTACCCCGACATGTTCCGCGCCGCCAGCCTGATGCTGCTCAACAAGATCGACCTGTTGCCGCATCTTGACTACGACGTGGAAGCGGCCCTTGCGTTTGCACGTCGGGTCAATCCGGCCATTCGGGTGATCCAGCTCTCGGCCACTAGCGGCGAAGGCATGGACGAGTGGCTGACGTTTCTGCATGAGGGCGTGGCGCGGGCCAGCGCCGCCCGGCAGCAAACAGTGGCTGGTCTGAAGGCGCGCATTGCCCATTTGGAAGCGCGGTTGCAGCAGGCGCAGGCTTGACTACTGCGTTGCCACTCGTTGCGCGTCACATCCGCGTCAGCGGCATTGTTCAGGGGGTCGGATTCAGGCCTTTTGTCTGGCGCCTGGCGCAGGAACTCAAGCTCACCGGCTGGGTGCGCAATGACGCTCAGGGGGTCGAGATTGTTGCCCAGGGCGCTGCGCCCCAAGTTGCCGAACTGTTGCAACGTCTGCGTATGGATGCACCACCGTTGGCGCGAGTTGATGAGGTGCAAGCGCGTGAGGCCCTAGTAGAAGACTCGGCCGGTTTCTCCATCATTGACAGCGTCCAGGGCCGCGCCGTCACGGCCATTGGCCCGGATGTTGCCGTCTGCGCCGATTGCCTGAACGAGCTGTTTGACCCCATGAACAGGCGCTGGCGCCATGCTTTCATCACCTGCACACATTGCGGCCCCCGCTTCACGGTGACCCGCGCCTTGCCTTACGACCGGCCGCAAACCAGCATGGCGGAGTTCCCGCTGTGCCCGGCCTGTGGCGCTGAATACAGGGCAGCGGCTAATCGGCGTTTTCATGCCGAGACCACCTGTTGTCCAAAATGCGGCCCCACTCTGGCGTTGCTTGATGCGCAGCACAAGACGATTGAAGGCGATCCGATTGAACGCACCTTGCACCTGCTGCAAAACGGGAAAATCGTCGCCATCAAGGGGCTCGGCGGTTTTCACCTGGCTTGTGACGCACGCAACCCAGAGGCGGTGGCGCGGCTGCGGTTCACCAAGAACCGCGAAGAAAAACCCTTTGCCGTGATGCTGGCCAACGTCGCCAGCATGGCGCCTTATGCGCAGGTATCGGATGCAGAGCGTGC
>DATCIC010000283.1:0-3192 GCA_036508025.1 Rhodoferax sp.
CCCGTTTACGCATGCCACCAGAAAGCTGATGAGGGTAGCGATCTCCGAAGCCATGCAAGCCCACACGCGCCAGCCACGCTTCACCCAGCTCGATTGCCGCTGCTTCTTCCACCTTGCGAAATTGCAAGCCGGCGATCACGTTTTGCAGTGCGCTGCGCCAGGGCATCAGGGCATCCGACTGGAACATGTAGCCCGCTCGCCGGTTGATGCCGGTCAGCGGTTCGCCAAATATTTGCACACTGCCGGACGAGGGTTGCAGCAACCCGGCGGCAACGTTGAGCAGCGTCGATTTTCCACAACCCGTCGGCCCGACCACCGAGACGAATTCACCGGGCGCTATCGCGATTCGGGTGTCGCTCACCGCGGTATAACGCTGACTACGATCCTCCTTCGAGATGAAGGTGCAACTGACCTCGTCAAGCAAAAGCGCTGGTGTCATCTGTATTTGGCGTTGGCTTTTTTGACGAACTCGTTCGTGAAGGTCTTTGACAAATCGATTTTCTTGCTGGCCAACTCGGGCTCAAACGCAGTGAGCGTGCGCAAGGCCGTTGCGGCGCCTGCATCAGGAAATCTGCCATCCGGTGAAAGTGCGCCGCGTATATTCATGAAGGCATCAAGATAAAGAGCGCGGTCGCCGAGCAGAAAACTTTCCGGCACCACCTTGACGATATCCGACGGTCCCGCGGTTTGCAGCCATTTGAGGGCGCGGACCATGGCATTTGTGAGCGCCTGGGTCGTGTTCGGATATTTCTTGACGAAAGCCTCCGTCGCGTACAGGGTACCGGCTGGCATCGGTCCGCCAAAAAATGTATGGGTGTCGGAGAGCTTGCGGGTATCGGCAATCACCCTGATCTCGTTTTTCTGCTGCAGCATGGTGATCACGGGATCGAGGTTGGAGATCGCGTCGATTTGCCCGGAACGCAGTGCCGACAAAGCGCCCGCCGAGGTACCCACACCAATGAAGGACACATCAGTCGGTTTCAGGCCGCCCTTGGACAGGACGAAATTGGCCATGATGTTGGTTGACGAACCGGGTGCGGAGACGCCGATCTTCTTGCCTTTCAAGTCGGCAACGCTTTTGTAGTTCGGCAGGGTCTTGTTCGAGACGCCGAACACGATCTGCGGCGCCTGGCCCTGCAGCACGAAAGCCGTGATCATCTGGCCCTTGGCCTGCATGTTGATCGTATGCTCGAAGGCGCCTGAAACGACATCAGCACTGCCACCAATGAGCGCCTGCAAAGCCTTCGAGCCGCCGGCAAAATCGCTGATCTCGACCTCCAGACCTTCGTCCTTGAAATAGCCGAGTTGTTCAGCGATGGTCAACGGCAAATAGTAGAAAAGATTCTTGCCGCCGACCGCGATCGAAACCTTTGACTTTTCGATCGACTGCGCAAAAGCGGACGTCGTAAGGCAGGCGACCAGCATGACCATGCCGATCGCGATTTTCTTGAAATTCATGTTGTCTCCTCAAATGATTCCGTCGCGTCTGAATTGCGCGATCTCTCAAATATGATACCCCAGCCTATCCGGGATTCCCGCTCATCATCGGACGCGCCCAAAGCTGGCGTTGATCTTTCCGCCAAGAAGTGGCGACTGCCAATCCGCCCGATCTCATGGGGGTGCTACTTCCCACCGAGTCCCATCGCCCGCGTAATCACCTCTTTCATGATCTCGTTGGTGCCGCCGTAGATGCGTTGCGGACGCGCGTCGACGTAGGCGCGTGTGATCGGGTATTCCCACATGTAGCCATAGCCGCCAAACAGCTGCACGCACTCGTCCATCACTTTGCACTGCAAATCGCTGCACCAGTACTTGGCCATGCTGGCCGTGGCGGTGTCCAGCGTATTCGTCATCAGGAGTTCGGTGCATTTATCGATGAACACCTGCGCGATCTGGACCTCGGTCTGCAATTCCGCCAGGGTAAAACGCGTGTTCTGGAAGGCCGCCACCGGTTGGCCGAACACTTTGCGCTCCTTGACATAGTCCACGGTCCAGTTAATGGCGGCCTGCGACGCGGCAATGGCACCAATGGCGATTTGCAGGCGCTCCCACGGCAACTGCTCCATCAGGCAGATGAATCCCTTGTTCTCGTGCGCCGCCCCGCCCAGCAGGTTGTCGGCCGGGACGCGCACATTGTCAAAAAAGAGCTCGGAGGTATCCTGTGCCTTCATGCCCATTTTTTTCAACCGTTGCCCGACTGAAAAGCCCGGCATGCCACGCTCCACCAGCAGCAAACTGGTGCCCTTGGCGCCTGCGGCCGGGTTGGTCTTGGCCACCACAATCACCAGATCGGCGTGCCAGCCGTTGGTGATGAAGGTCTTGCTGCCGTTGAGCAGATAGCTACCGTCACTTTGCCGAATGGCAGTGGCCTTGATGCCCTGCAGATCCGAGCCTGCGGCGGGCTCGCTCATGGCGATAGCGCCGATCATCTCGCCGCTGGCCAGCTTGGGCAGGTACTTGGCTTTTTGCTCTTCGGTGCCATAGTGAAGGATGTACGGCGCCACGATTTCACTGTGCAGGCCGTAACCAATGCCGGTGAAGCCGGCACGCCCGATTTCTTCCAGTTGCACCACCGAGTACAGCTTGTCAGCTGCCGCGCCACCGTATTCTTCCGGCATGGTCATGCACAAAAAGCCGTTGGCACCGGCCTTGCTCCAAACCGCGCGATCCACGTAGCCCTGCTCCTCCCAGTCTGCATGAAAGGGGGCAATCTCCTTGTCGATGAAGCGCCGAAAGCTGTCGCGAAAGGCTTCGTGGTCGGGGGTAAAAAGGGTTCTCTGGATCATGGCATCACCTGGTTAACAAGAATTTGGTTATTTATACAAAGCAATCGCTTTGCAAAAAGCAATATACTGCATTCTTGCGCCTGCGCGCCCATCATTTTTTTAAACCCGCCTCTCAACTGGAGCCCCCATGACTGAAGCATTTGTATATGACGCCATCCGCACACCGCGCGGCAAAGGCAAAAAAGACGGCAGCCTGTATGAGGTCAAGCCGGTCAATCTGCTGGCCGGCCTGCTGACCGAGCTGCAGCGCCGCAACGACTTCGACACGGCCCAAGTGGATGACGTGGTCATGGGCGTGGTCTCTCCGGTCGGTGATCAGGGCGCGGTGATTGCCAAAGTGGCCGCTCTCAAGGCCGGCTGGGACTTCACCTGCTCGGGTATGCAAATCAACCGTTTTTGCGCCTCG
>DATCIC010000284.1:0-3778 GCA_036508025.1 Rhodoferax sp.
AAAGAGGCTGAAGCGGTACTGGGCAGCGCCCACATGACCATAAACAAAAATGCCATCCCGAACGACCCGGAGAAACCCATGGTGACCAGCGGCGTGCGCATCGGCACCCCGGCCATGACAACCCGTGGCTTCAAGGACGAAGAAGCCCGCATGACGGCCAACTTGATTGCCGACGTGCTGGACAACCCAAGGGATAGCGCCAATATTGACGCCGTTCGCGCCAAGGTTAACGCCCTGACCGCACGCTTCCCGGTTTACGGCTGATACACCGTTCGGACTGAGCTTGTCGAAGTCCTTCAAGTAAAAAAAGATGAAATGCCCCTTCTGCAGTCATTCCGAAACCCAGGTGGTGGAAACACGGATTTCTGAAGACGGGGACTCCATCCGCCGCCGCCGCCAGTGCGCTTCGTGCGAAAAGCGCTTTACCACCTACGAACGCCCGGACGTCACCTTTCCGGCCATCGTCAAAAAAGATGGCCGGCGCATTGAGTACGAACGCGCCAAGCTGCTGGCATCCATGAAACTGGCCCTGCGCAAGCGCCCGGTGAGTACCGAGCAGGTGGATGGCGCGGTGGAACGTATCGAAGAAAAGCTTCTCACTCAGGGTGTGCGCGAGCTGCCCTCAGCCCGCCTGGGCGAACTCGTGATGCGCGAGCTAAAGAAGCTCGACAAAGTAGCCTATGTGCGCTTTGCCAGCGTGTACCGCAGTTTTGAGGACATTGACGAGTTCAAGACGCTGGTGGATGAGGTACGGCGGTAGGACACGCCACTCGTCAACCCAGGGCTACCGCCTGTCCACTGCAGCCACCCAAAATTCCGTGGCCCGATCAAACTACTGTCCTATGCGCAAATCCAACGGATTTACATTAATTGAACTAATGGTCGTGATCGCGATTGTCGCCATCCTGACTACGCTGGCTGCACCCTCGTTCAAGCGGCTGATCCAGTCGAACGCCATATCGTCCAACGTCAACACCTTTTTGGCCGACATGCGCTTTGCGCGCAGTGAGTCCATCCGGCGTGGTGGTGGTGTGGTCATGTGCCGCAGTGATTATCCTGAGGCAAGCAATCCAGTTTGCGGCCCCAGCAATGACGGCATTGACGTGGATGGCGATGGACTCGGAGATGGCTGGGTTAGTGGCTGGATCATCTTCGTTGATTTAAACAATACCGGCACTAAAACCGCGGCTGAGCCATTGTTGCGCGTACAAGGTCCTACAAAGTCGATTGGCTCCATCATGGAGCGTCACGGTAGTAATTCGTCTACCAAATTCCGCTTCACGGCGACCGGTCGCCTCCTGAACCTGAGTTCAGCGACGACACTACAGTTCGGTGGCAACCCAACCTTCAGCAATGATGTCCAACGCGTGGTGTGCGTCAGTCTCGGTGGTCGCGCCCGAATTTCCGGTAATGGGACAACCGATTGTGGAACCAGTGGCCTATGAAACCGTGTCATATGAATTGTCGAAGTCAATCAGGTGCCTCACTGATCGAAGTACTGGTCGCCATCCTGCTGCTGTCATTTGGGATGCTGGCACTCGGTGCAATGATGTCTTTCGCAGTGCAGATGCCCAAGTTATCAGGCTACCGTGCGACAGCCGCCAATCTGGCGTCCAGTCATATCGAGCGTATTCGGGCGAACCCCGGTGGCTTTGTAAGCGGCTCCTACAGCGTGCCCCTGAGTTACGACGGGACGTTCAATGACGTCGCGTTGGTCGCCTGCAGTTATCCCGATTGCACAGAATCATCGCTGGCAACGATGGACAACACCAGCACCCAAAGAGCGGCTCGCATGGAACTCCCCGCTGGCGGCCTGCTCATGACCTGCGACACCACACCGTGCAACTTGAACGCCTTCGGCAACCTGTGGATTGTTTGGCAAGAGCCCAGCACCTATGCGGCACTCAACCCAACGTCCTCTGACAATTGCCCGACCCAGGTCACGAGCGCCTTCACCAGCCCCAAGCCCCGCTGCCTGTATGTGAGGTTCAAGATATGACACGTCATCACGTCTCACCGGGTTCACGCCACAGCAAGGGATTTTCCCTGATCGAGCTGATGGTCTCTCTGACCATCGGATTGGTCATCGCGGTGGCCGCCGTGTCTGCGTATTTGGGCACATCGGGTGCCAGCAGGATGGCCGAAGCTCAAAGTCGCATGAATGAGGATGCCCAGGCGGCGCTGACCATTCTGACCCAACAACTGCGGATGGCGGGCAACAACCCGAAGCAAGCCAACCGTGTCGACAATGCCATTTCCACATTCTCCAGCTACCGTAATCCGGTCTATCTTCCGACGCCGACATTTGCCGGGTTTAGCCTTTCACCAACCACTTTCAAGCTCTCATCTTTCCAGTTCATCCGCGGCTGCGACGGCCAGTTCAGTAACGTCACCACGGCGCCCAATATCGACAGCCTGACCTGTGCCGGCAGCCCCACGACCTTACCGGACTCGATTGCGATCAATTATGAGGCGGACAAGTTCAATACCGTGCCCACCAGCGGTGGTGCACCAACGGACTGTCTCGGAAGTGCGCTGGATACGATCACGGCCACGCTCCCCACGGTGGTCGGCGCAAGCACTTCAACCACCGCAGTGACCTATACCGTGGCGGACAATCGGTTTTATATCGATACTTCAACGGCCGCAATCCCCAGTCTTTACTGCAAAGGCAACGGAAAGGGCGGCGCCAGCACCACTCAACCGCTGGTGGAGAACATCGAAGACATGCAATTCACCTACGGCACGCTAAGCACCTCGCCCGGCACGACGACGGCGACGGTGGCTGTGGCGGGTTATTTACGTGCCGATCAAATCATCTCTGAACCGAGCCTGGCTCTTCTAGCAAATGACGCAGAGCAATGGGGTCACGTCGTGACAGTTCACATCTGCGTGCTGGTGCGTAGTGAGAATCCGGTGGCATCCGACCTGGCTTCAGCGCGTTACATCAAGTGTGACGGCACGCTGGAAACCGCCCCGGCAGACCTCCGGCTACGGCGTGCTTACTCCACCACAGTTGGATTGCAAAATTAGCCGCCGCTCTAACAGAACCTCTCCATGACAATACCTGCTTTTCCCAGATACCGTCCAGCCACGAAAACACGTCTGCGGAGCACTCAATCACCGCACAAGCAGCGCGGCGTGGTGCTGATCATTGCGCTGATTTTGCTGGTCGTCATCTCGCTGCTTGCCGTCACCAGCATGCGCAACGCCGGTTCCTCAGAAAGTGTGGCCGGCAATGTGCGAACGACCGAGCTGGGCACCCAGGCTGCTGAAATTGCTTTGCGCTACTGCGAGCAATCGGTTATTCAGCAAAACGGCCCTGCTGGCAGCGTGACGTTCACGGCCAACCCCACCATCCTGCCCTACTCTGCAGCACCGAAATGGAGTGCCCGCGATACAAGTGGCGCCCTCTATAACTGGGATGGTTCTGCCTCCACCCCGACTTTTGCGCTGCCCTTGAGTCTGGTCAACCAGGCCGGGATGACCAGCACCTACCAGCGAGCACCCGAATGCATGGTCGAACCCCTGCCTGTGTGGCCCGCTAACGCTACTTCTACTACGACTATGGCCAATTTCACGACATCCTTCGTTATTACGGCCCGCGGGTTTGGCCCTGAAGTAGCAGCTGCCGATGCCAGTCGCAGCCGCCCCAAGGGCACTGAAGTCTGGCTGCAATCCCACATCGAACTCTTAAACTCAAATGGCACCGGCAGCACTGGCAGCACTGGCAGCACTGGCGGCACTGGCGGCACTGGCGGCACTGGCGGCACTGGCG
>DATCIC010000285.1:0-5449 GCA_036508025.1 Rhodoferax sp.
AGGAAGAGCGGGCCCGCCTGAATGAAGAAAAACGGCGCGACCGGGCGTTGCTGGCCCGCTACCCGAACCAGGCGGTGCACGACAAGGAACGCGCTGAGGCGCTGGCCCAGATCGCCGTGGTGCGCCAGGCGGCGATGCATCGGGTGCAAGAGCTGCTGCGCCAGCGCACAGTGGTCAATGAAGAGATGGAGTTTTACAAGAAAGACCCGAGCAAAGCACCGCCCTCGGTGCGTCGCCAGGTTGACGAGCTGGCCCAAAGCCTGGCCATTCAGGGCCGTTTTATTACTGATCAGGACGCGGAAATCAAGCGCGTCAACGCACGTTTTGACGAAGAACTGACGCGGCTGAAGCGGCTGTGGTTGCGGCCCTGACCCATGCCCCCCGGACAGCACCAGAGGGTGTCAAACGGGGCAGGGACCTGGCGCATGGAAGCAGACCTGGAATCAGTCCAGTTTCTTGCGCAGCAGATCGTTGACCTGCTGCGGGTTTGCCTTGCCCTGGCTGCCCTTCATGATCTGACCGACCAGCGCATTGAGCGCCTTGGCGTTGCCTGCCCTGTACTGCTCGATGTTTTTCGGGTTGGCCGCCAGCACCTCGTCCACAATTTTTTCCAGCGCGCCGGCGTCGTTCATCTGCTTGAGGCCGAGGGCCTCAATCACCTTATCAACGCGTTCACCGGCGGTGCCCGTGACATCGAGGGTCGGAGACGGCGCGCTCAAATTGGCAGCCGCAACAATAGACCCATTCCACAAACTGTCGAAAGCCACTTTTGCACTGCTGTTTGAGATCGTACCGTCCAAGATACGGCTGATCAGCCACCCCAATGCGTCCGGTTTTACGGGCGCGTTTTCAATGACGCAGCCTTCTTGATTCAGTCGCCGGGACACCTCGCCCATGATCCAGTTGCCCGCCAGTTTGGCTTGCCCGCAGGCTTGGGTGGTGGCTTCAAAATAGGCGGCGATGGCGCGGCTTTGGGTCAAGGCCGTGGCGTCGTAGTCCGAGAGACCAAAGTCGGTGACAAAGCGCTGCGCCATCACGCGCGGCAGCTCGGTCATCTGGGCGCGAACCCGCTGCACCCAGTCATCGGCAATCACCAGCGGCGGCAAATCCGGGTCCGGGAAATAACGGTAATCGGCCGCATCTTCCTTGCTGCGCATGGAACGCGTCTCGCCCGTGTCGGGGTCGAACAACACGGTGGCCTGTTCAATCGCATGGCCGTCTTCAATCTGCTCGATCTGCCAGCGCACTTCATAGTCGATGGCTTGCTGCATGAACTTGAAACTGTTGAGGTTCTTGACCTCGCGCCGTGTGCCCAGCGGCGCGCCGGGTTTGCGCACCGACACATTGGCGTCACAGCGGAAGCTGCCTTCCTGCATGTTGCCGTCGCAAATACCGATCCAGGTCACGATCTTGTGCAACTCCTTGGCGTAGGCTACGGCCTCCGCGCTGGAGCGCATGTCGGGCTCGGTCACGATCTCCAGCAGCGGCGTGCCGGCACGGTTCAGGTCAATGCCGGTTTGGCCCACATAGTCTTCGTGCAGCGACTTGCCGGCGTCTTCTTCCAGATGAGCGCGAACCAGCCGCACCGAACGTTTTTCGCCATCTAGAAAAAACTCGACGTCGCCACCCACCACCACCGGAATTTCAAACTGGCTGATCTGGTAGCCCTTGGGCAGGTCGGGATAAAAATAATTCTTGCGCGCAAAAATACTGCGCGGCGACACCTGGGCGTCAATCGCCAGCGCAAACTGAATGGCGCGCTCGACGGCGCCCACATTCATCACCGGCAAGGTGCCCGGCAGCGCCAGGTCCACCGCGCAAGCTTGCGTGTTGGGTTCGGCGCCAAAAGCGGTCGAGGCGCGGCTGAAGATCTTGGACTGGGTGGACAACTGGGCGTGGGTTTCAAACCCGATCACGACTTCGTAACCCATCACCAGCGGGGATGGCAGGGCAGCACGCGACGCTGACGGTGCTTTTTCAACAAACGTATTCATGCTCAAAATCCTTCTGGCTTGGCAAGGTGCCAATCCGTCGCCTGCTGAAAGCGATGCGCCACATTGAGCAATTTCGCCTCCTGCAAATAATTGCCGATCAGTTGCAGTCCGACCGGCATGTGGTTGGCGCCAAAGCCCACCGGCAAACTCATGCCCGGCAAACCTGCCAGCGAGCCCGGCAGGGTAAAGATGTCGGCCAGGTAATCGGCCAGCGGATCGTTGCCGTGCCCGCCCAGTTTCCACGCCACCGTGGGTGCCACCGGTCCGGCGATCACGTCGCACAGTTTGAAGGCCTGCTGAAAATCGTCGGCAATCATGCGGCGGATTTTTTGCGCTTGCAGGTAGTAGGCGTCGTAGTAACCGTGGCTCAGCACATAGGTGCCAATCATGATGCGGCGCTTGACCTCATCACCAAAACCCTCGGCGCGGGTCTTTTTGTACATGTCGGTCAAGTCGGCGTACTGCGCGGCCCGGTGACCAAACTTGACGCCGTCAAAACGGCTCAGGTTGCTCGACGCCTCGGCCGGTGCAATGACGTAGTAAACGGGAATCGACAACTCGGTGCGCGGCAGCGAAATGGGGACCAACTTGGCACCCATTTTTTCGTACTCCTTCAACGCTGCATCCACCGCCCCGCGCACGTCATCGGCCAGGCCTTCGCTAAAAAATTCAGCCGGCACGCCAATGCGCAAACCTTCGATGGATTCATTGAGAGACCGTGTGAAATCTTCGGCCGGCACGTCCAGCGAAGTGGAATCACGGTCCGGGTCCGGCCCACACATGCTTGAGAGCAGCAAAGCGCAGTCTTGCGCTGTGCGCGCCATCGGCCCGGCCTGATCGAGGCTGGAGGCAAACGCCACCATGCCGTAGCGCGAGGCGCGACCGTAGGTGGGTTTGATGCCGGTGACGCCGCAAAACGAGGCCGGTTGCCGGATCGAACCGCCGGTGTCGGTGCCGGTGGCCGCGGGCACCAGGCGCGCTGCCACGGCTGCTGCGCTGCCGCCGGACGAGCCGCCGGGGGTGCGCGTCAGGTCCCACGGGTTTTTGACCGGGCCAAAGGCCGAGTTCTCGTTGGCCGAGCCCATGGCAAATTCGTCGCAATTGAGCTTGCCCAGTGTCACCACGCCTTGTTCGGCCAGCTTGGTCACCACAGTGGCGTCAAACGGTGAGCGATAACTGGCCAGCATTCTGGAGCCCGCGGTAGAAACAAAATCGCGCGTGACAAAAATATCCTTGTGTGCCAGCGGAACGCCCAGCAGCGTTGGCGTGGCACTGCCGCTGCCCGCGGTCAATGCCAGGTCAGCGGCGCGCGCCTGGCCTAGCGTCACCTCTTCATTGAAGTCCAGAAAAGCGCCGAGCGAAGCATTCGCCTGGGCGCGGGCCAAAAAGTGCTGGGCCGTCTCCAGGGCTGAGACTTTGCGCGCGCGCAGCAGGCCGGCGAGCTGGGCCACGGTGAGGTCGTGGAGTGCGGAGTTGGTGTGCGTCATGGTTTAAAGAAATTGGGTCGTCATAGATGTTGCCGTGTGTTACTCAATCACCTTGGGCACCAGAAACAGGCCATGCTCAAGCGCTGGGGCATTGCGCTGGTTGGCCTCGCGCTGATTGGGTTCGCTGACCCGATCTTCACGCAGGCGCAAGGTGATGTCCTGGATGGTGGCCACCGGGTGTGCCAGCGGCTCAATGCCTGTGGTGTCGACTGCACGCATTTTTTCGACCAGGGCAAAAAACCCGTTGATTTGTGTCAGCATGCGTTCACTTTCAGCTGGTTTAAGCTCCAGCCGTGCCAGGTTGGCAATTCGGGCGATGTCAATAGAAGTCAGGGACATACAGTATCTTCATTCGAAACCGGTTGTAAAACACCTTTAAAGAGGCGGGGCCGGACGGGTTATGCACAGGGGATGGGGTATTATCCCGCCTTTGGCTATGGGTCTGCGACCCGGCAGGTTTTTGCCAATAAAACCCGATTTTGAACCCGTTAACCAGGTGATGGCAGGCCGACGCGCCCGCCATGCCCGAGAGGACTTTTAATGTTTGGAGCATTCCGTCAGTACTTCTCCACTGACTTGGCGATTGACCTCGGTACCGCCAATACCCTGATTTACGTCCGCGACAGGGGCATTGTGCTCGATGAACCCTCTGTGGTGGCCATTCGCCACGAAGGCGGCCCGCAAGGCAAAAAAACAATCCAGGCGGTCGGCAAAGAAGCCAAGGCGATGCTGGGCAAAGTGCCCGGCAACATCGAGGCCATTCGCCCGATGAAAGACGGTGTGATTGCCGACTTCACGGTCACCGAGCAAATGCTTAAGCAGTTCATCAAGATGGTGCACCCGCGCTCCATTTTTCGGCCCAGCCCGCGCATCATCATCTGCGTGCCGTGCGGCTCGACCCAGGTCGAGCGCCGCGCCATCCGTGAAAGCGCCCTGGGCGCCGGTGCCCGCGATGTCTACCTGATTGAAGAACCCATGGCCGCCGCCATTGGCGCCGGTCTGCCCGTCAGTGAGGCCAGCGGCTCCATGGTGGTGGACATTGGCGGCGGCACCACCGAGGTCGGCGTCATCTCGCTCGGCGGCATGGTCTACAAGGGCAGCGTGCGTGTCGGTGGCGACCGCTTCGATGAAGCCATCATCAACTATATCCGGCGCAATTACGGCATGCTCATTGGCGAGCCCACGGCGGAGGCGATCAAGAAAAATATTGGTTCGGCGTTTCCGGGTAGCGAAGTGCGCGAGATGGAAGTGCGCGGGCGCAACCTGTCCGAAGGCGTGCCACGCAGCTTCACGATCTCCAGCAATGAAATCCTCGAAGCCCTGACCGACCCGATCAACAACATCGTGTCGGCGGTCAAAAACGCGCTGGAACAAACCCCGCCCGAACTCGGTGCCGACATTGCCGACCGCGGCATGATGCTCACCGGTGGCGGCGCGCTGTTGCGTGACCTGGACCGTCTGCTGGCCGAAGAAACCGGTCTGCCGGTGTTGGTGGCCGAAGACCCCTTGACCTGCGTGGTGCGGGGTTGCGGCATGGCGCTGGAGCGGATGGACCGCCTGGGCTCCATTTTCACCAGCGAATAAGCAACAGGCGCAGCGATGCCACTTGGTACGCTGGACGGGACACCGCCGCCTTTTTTTCGGCAGGGCCCGTCGGCCCTGTCCAAACTCATCTTTTTCAGTCTGCTGGCGCTGTTCCTGATGGTGGCCGATGTCCGGCTGCACTTGACCCAGCCGCTGCGTGTGGCGGTGGCGGCTGTGCTGTATCCGGTGCAATGGCTGGCCCTGCGACCGGTGGTGTGGGCTCAGGGCGGCGGCAAATATTTTGAGTCCCTCAAACACTCCCAAACCAGCGAAGAAGCCGCCCTGTACAAGCTCGGTTTGCAGTCCCAGCGTGCCAGTCAGGTCGAGCAACTGCTGTTGGAAAACACCCGCTTGCGCGCGCTGCTGACTTTGCGCGAGCGCGTG
>DATCIC010000286.1:0-5582 GCA_036508025.1 Rhodoferax sp.
AAACCTACTTTGGCAAGCCCCGGCAAGACGGCAGCAGTCATGCCATCTTCAAGACGCCCTGGCCCGGCGACCCGCGCGTCAATATCCAGAACGCCAAGGGCAAGGCCAAGCCCTACCAAGTCAGGCAAGTCCTGCAGGCCATTGAGAAGTTGGAAGGTAAATCATGAACATCAAACATTACACCTACCGTGTCACCTGGTCGCCCGAAGACGGCGAACATGTCGGTTTGTGCGCCGAGTTGCCGTCTCTGAGCTGGCTGGCAAAGACGCCCGAGGCGGCGCTCAAGGGCATCCAAAAAGTAGTAACCGACGTGGTGGCCGACATGCTGGCCAGTGGCGAATCGGCACCGATGGCGCTGGCAGAAAAGAACTACAGTGGCCAGTTCCGTGTGCGTATCCCGCCACTGGTGCACCGCAATCTGGCGCTAATGGCCGCCGAGCAAGGCGTCAGCCTGAATCGCCTGGCAAGCGCAAAGCTGGCGGCTTGAGAGGCAGGCACCTGCCGCTGCAACAGTCACGTCCCGGATTGAGCTGATGGCGGGTTGAGCGCCCCGCGCGAGTGCGCTGCTTTTCGCCGCCCAACAGCAATTGAAATCCTGTCCCCCAATTCTTGGGCCTTGCTCGCTGGTATATTGCCAGATCAACAAAGCAACCGCAGGCACGTCACACCCCATATGTATCGCATCAACCACCAGACGAACCGCATCACAAAACTCAAGGAGATGAGTTTCTCCGAACTGGGATATACGGAGCGAAATCATTTGCAGGAATGGTTGGCCAATCAGCCGGACGCGTTGGGTGAAGAACTGCTCATCATCCAAAAAGAGTTCGACGGCTTCGATGACACAAAAGAGCGACTTGATCTTTTGGCAATCGACAAGCAAGGATCACTGGTCATCATCGAAAACAAGTTGGACGACTCAGGCCGCCATGTGGTCTGGCAGTCCCTCAAATACGCATCGTACTGCTCAACGTTATCGAAAGTCAAAATTGCAGAGATTTACCAAAAATACCTCGACAAGACCGATCCTGGCAAAGACGCCAAGCCCCTGATCTGCGAGTTCCTTGGGAAAGAGGATTTTGCGGAGGTCGTTTTAAACCTTGGCAACGACCAACGACTCATCATGGTTGCCGCCGAATTTCGTAAAGAAGTTACCTCGACTGTTCTCTGGCTTCTGAAGCACCGCGTGTTCGTCAAGTGCTTCAAAGCAACACCGTTTCAGGATGGCCCAGATCTGTTCCTCACCGTTGAGCAGCTGATCCCCTTGCCAGAAGCGGAAGAACTGATGATCGGCATCTCTGAAAAGGAAGTGGAAGAGCAGTCTTTGGAACGGGGCCAAGCCGCCCGTTACCAACTGCGCACTGATTTCTGGCATCAGACCCTGGAGGCCCTTCAAGACGCAAAGGCCTCGTTGTATGGCAACGTGGCGCCCAGCAGGGATCATTGGCTAAGTACGGGCTCAGGGCTCGGCGGCGTCCACTATGCAATGATCTTCAACCGAGATGAGGCCCGCGTTAACTTTGTTTTGGGGCGAGCCTCAAAAGAACAGAACAAGGCACTTTTTGACATCCTGAATGCACGCGCGACAGAGTTTGATCAAGCGTTCGGTTCGCCACTTTCGTGGCGAAGAATGGACGACAAGAAGGTTTCGATTATTGAGTACGCCAAGGCCTTCGATGGCCACAACCGCGAGAGTTGGCCTGAAATGATCGCTTGGCTGGTCGAGCACATTCAGCGCATGGAAAAGCTATTTAATCCACAGATACCGTCATTGAGATCAGCGCTTCAAAAGTTTCAAGGAGTCGCGGTTTAAACGGCGCTCGCTACGCAAATCAAGAACCTCCACCCGCAGAGATTGGGGCATGGTTCCCCGCCGATTTCTGGGCATTTGACAGTATGAGACGGGGGGCCATGCCCCGATCTCTGCCACCCAACCCACTATTATTTAAATAGCTGCTCACGTAGACCCCACGCGGGCTAAAGCCATAAAACACATATAAACCTACTCAGAAGACTGCTGCAGCGCCCACATCGACGCATAGCGCCCGCTCAAAGCCAGCAACTCCGCATGCGAACCGCGCTCAATGATGCGTCCGGCGTCCATCACCAGAATTTCATGCGCGTCCACCACGGTGGACAGGCGGTGCGCAATCACCAGCGTGGTCTTGTTCTGCGCCACGCTTTGCAGCTCGGTCTGGATGGCACGCTCATTGGCGGAGTCCAGCGCCGAAGTGGCTTCGTCGAAGATCAGGATCGGCGGGTTCTTGAGCAGGGTGCGGGCGATAGCCACGCGCTGCTTTTCGCCGCCCGAGAGTTTGAGCCCGCGCTCGCCCACCATGGTGTCGTAGCCCTTGGGTGTGGCGCTGATGAAGTTATGAATATGGGCGCTGCGAGCAGCCTCTTCCACCTGCTCGCGCGTGGCGCCGGGTTTGCCGTAGGCGATGTTGTATTCCACCGTGTCATTGAACAGCACCGTGTCTTGCGGCACGATGCCGATCGCCTGGCGTACGCTGGCTTGCGTGACCTGCTTGATGTCCTGCCCGGCAATCAGAATCTGGCCCTGCTGCACGTCGTAAAACCTGAACAACAGCCGCGCCAATGTCGACTTGCCCGAGCCCGAGGGGCCAACCACCGCCACCGTTTTACCGGCCGGAATCTCGAAGCTGATGTCATGCAGAATCGGCCGCGCCGCCTCATACGCAAAGCTGACGTGGCTGAATGTGACATTGGCGCCGTCCACCCGCAGCGGCTGCGCACCGGGCACGTCGGCAATTTCGCGCTCGCGCTCCATCAGGGTGAACATCTTGTCCAGGTCGGTCAGGCTTTGCTTGATCTCGCGGTACAGCACGCCCAAAAAGCCCAGCGGGATGTAGAGCTGGATCATGAAGGCGTTGACCATCACCAGGTCGCCCAGGGTCATGTGGCCCTCGACCACGCCTTGCGTTGCGCGCCAGAGCATGGCAACCAGACCAGTGGCGATGATGAGCTGCTGGCCGGTGTTGAGCAAGCTTAAAGTGCGCTGGCTCTTGAGGGCTGCCAGGCGGTAATTCTTCAGGTTTTCGTCGTAGCGGTGGGCCTCGAACTCTTCGTTGTTGAAATACTTGACGGTCTCAAAGTTCAACAGCGAGTCGATGGCCCGGCTGTGAGCTTTGGAGTCCAGTTCGTTCATCTGCTTGCGAAACTTGGTGCGCCATTCGGTCACGCTGACCGTGAAGCTGATGTAGAAAACCAGGGCAATGATGGTGATCAAGGCAAACCAGATGTCGAACTTGATGGCCAGATAAGACAGCACCATGGTCACTTCGATCAGCGTCGGAATGATGCTGTAAAGCGAATACGAGATCAGCGAATTGACCGCCCGCGTGCCGCGCTCGATGTCGCGCGTCAGGCCGCCGGTCTGGCGCTCCAGGTGAAAGCGCAGGCTCAAGGCATGCAGGTGGCGGAACACCTGCAGCGAGATCGTGCGCGACGCGCCTTCGGTGGCCTTGGCAAACACCAGCTCACGCAACTCGGCAAACAAGGTGGTGGACAGGCGCAGCAAACCGTAGGCGAGCAGCAAGGCGGCCGGCACCACCAGCAAGGCCGTGGCGTCGATGCCGCCCTTGGGGTTCATGGTGTCGATCAGCTGCTTGAGCAGCAAAGGCACGCCGACGTTGGCCGTTTTGGCGGCAATCATGAACGCCAATGCGGCCATCACGCGCCATTTGTATTCCCACAGATAGGGGAACAAGCGCTTGAGCGTGGCCCAGTCGGAGCGGGGTGCTGCGGGTGTGGATGTTGAAGGGGCGCCGTGGTGGGCGGATAAATGGCGGCTCATGGGGGACAATCTGAAAAACTACCTAGATTGTGACCATGTCTGCAAACCCCAGCCCCGACCCCAACCCCGCCACGCCTAGCCGTGGCGCCAACGTCCAGTTACCCACCGACCAGGAACTCGTGCTCAAGGTCATTCCCATGCCCGGCGACTGCAACGCCAACGGCGACATTTTTGGTGGCTGGGTCATGGCGCACGTCGATCTGGCTGGCTCAGTGGTGCCGGCCCGCTACGTGAAGGGCCGCATGGTCACCGTGGCGGTGAACGAATTTGTGTTCAAGCAGCCGGTGCGCGTGGGCGATATTCTGTCGTTTTTCGCCAAGCTGACCCGCATTGGCCGCACCTCCATCACCGTCAAGGTGGAGGTCTTTGCCGAACATTTTGGCTCGCAAGGTGAATACATCAAGGTGACTGAGGCGTCCCTCACCTACGTGGCGATTGATGAACATGGCAAGCCGCGGGAAGTGCCACAAAAGCTGATTTGAAATTACTATAGTTTTTATAGCTACTTGTGCTTATTGCGCGGGGGCTATCGCCCGATTTCATTAAAATAATTCCGGTCTGGCGCTGCCTGCGTCAAAGTGCGGTGAATCCGGCTGCGCAAGCGGCGGCGATGTTGTTGCTGACTCCAGCGTAGCCCTAGCGACCCGGAGCCCTGACGCTGTCTACAACTTGGTCAAGACCATATTTTTTGAGCTTGATATACAGGGTGCTCTTGGCAATGCCAAGGTGCTTGGCCACCAGGGTCAGGTTACCTCGGTAGGTTTCAATCGTCCCGCGAATGAATTCAAGTCCCGAATCTTCCAGACTGCCTTTGGTCGCGGATGATCGTTCACCTGCTTTCATGCCGTCAGCAGTGATCGGCAAGCCAATTTCAGCGGGCAGGTCATCGCAACCCAACGACAGCCCGTCATTGAGCAGAAACATGCTCTCGACGACATTGCGCAACTCGCGCACGTTTCCTGGCCAGGCATAGCTTTCCAACGCACTGATGACCTCGGGCTGGACCTGCTTGGCAGCAGCGCCGTACTGCTCGGCAAACTTTCGCAGGAAATGCTCAACCAGGGTTCGAATATCTTCTTTCCGCTCTCTGAGCGGTGGAATGTGAATGCTGGTCACCGAAACCCGGTAAAAGAGGTCCATGCGGAACCGGCCCTCCGCCACCGCATCCCGGAGATTCCGATTGGTCGCTGCAATCAGTTTGATGCTTATTTTTCGTGGCGTGGTCTCACCGATTCGATAAATTTCCCCTTCTTCCAGCACCCGCAAGAAATGCGGCTGCAACTCCAAGGGCATTTCGCCGAGCTCGTCGAGAAACAGCGTGCCGCCATTCGCGGCCTCGACCTTGCCAACCATGCCACCACGGCGCGCGCCAGTGAAGGCGCCCTCGCAATAGCCGAAGAGTTCGCTGGCCAACAAGTCCTTGGAAAGCCCGCCGCAGTTGACCACAACAAATGGATGATCGGCCGTGGGCCCGGCTTGGTGAATCCCTTGTGCAAAGTTTTCCTTGCCAACCCCTGTTTCACCGAGAAGCAGCACAGGCACGTTGGTTTTTGCCAGCAGCTTGGCCTTTTGCACTGCTTGCGTCAAGACCTGGCTCTTGCCCACAATACCCGCGAAGCCCCTGATGTCCGTGGACGGCATGACTTTCGCGGCTTGCTCCTTTCGGGAAAAGTGCACCGTGACGCCAGACTGCGGCAGCCCCGGTATGGTCAACAGACTGCCAATGCGCTCCCCCGCATCCATGATGGGCTCGACCCAGTCCATG
>DATCIC010000287.1:0-6578 GCA_036508025.1 Rhodoferax sp.
CGAGGCGCAGTTCAAGACGTTCAAGTACCGTCCTGACTTCCCGCAGCGCTTTGGCTGTATAGAAGACGCTCGCGCCCACTGCCAGCAGTTCTTCCCCTGGTACAACGACAGCCACCGCCACTCGGGCATCGGCTACATGACCCCTGCTGCCGTCCACCACGGCCAGGCACAAGCCTTGTTTGAGCAACGTGCCCAAACATTGGACGCGGCCTTTGCCGCACACCCCAAACGATTCAAGCGAAACTGCCCCCAACCTCCCAAGCTGCCCGTGGCCGCCTGGATCAACCCACCGAAAAAGGAGTCCGACCTTAGCAAAAAATCAACCGATTACACACTAAATTAATGCATCCCGGTGTCTCAAAGTCATTGACAAATTCCGCCCAAGCCTGCCGCAATTACCTTGCGTCGATCGCCAAGATGTGGCGCGAGCCAGAAATACACCGGAAGCAGCGCAACCGTTGTGCAACTGGCAAAAGAAATCAGCAGCCCGGTAGTCTCCAGCGGCAGCCCGAGGCCGCTTTCAAACAGACGCGGATAAATGAACGACGTTGCACCGTTGATGAGGTAGTAAAGACCGTAAAAACCCAATCCCATCAGGTAGCGAGGGCCATTGACGACGCCAATATTGAGCAGCGGATCGCGATGGCGGCGCAGCCTGTACAGCGCAAACAGCAGCGCGCCTGCTGCTGCGACAAAAAGGAACATCTGCTGTGCGTCAAGCAGCACCAGTTCAAGATCTTCCAGGCCATGGAGCAGCAGAAGACCGCCCAGACCGAAGGCAAGCACCATCAGCCAGTCTATTTCGCCCAGCGAGCGCGGCGTATGACGCTCGCTACGTACCGTGAGCAGCAAAACAATCAACACCGACAGCGCAAAAGCTGCCTGCAACAGGAACACGGCCTGCCAGTTCCAGGCTTGGACCAGCGCGGTGGTAAGCCAGGACATCGGTGCGGTACTGCCCAGCAGCCCGAAAATATAGCCCTTGAGCTGGGTTGGGCGCGCCGGAGTAGGCACGGCTAGCTGCAGATAGACACGCGACATCGTAAATAAGCCGCCACCGCCCAAGCCCTGCAGCACGCGGGCGGCGATCACGCTGGTCACACTCTCGCTCAATGCGGCCCACAGCGCGCCAACGATAAAAATAGCCAATCCACAGGCCATCAGGTCACGGTAATGCCAGCGCCGTGCCAAACGTTCGATTAGGGGCAGAATCAGCATGCCTGCCGCAGCGTAGGCGGTAAGTAACCAGATGAAATCAGTAGGCGTTGCATTGAGTCCACCACGCAGTTCGGCGCCGACCATCAGCACGCTGAGCGTGGAGACGAAGTCTGCCGCAGTAACCAGGCCCATGATATGGCCAAGGAAACGCGGCACGGCATCGGTGGGCAAAACCGCGTGAGACATGGTGAGCAGACTCCTAATCAAAGATGTCTCCATATTACGTGCCAATTAAACCTACAATAAGCCCGTTAAAGTGAACACTTTGTTGCATGCAAGAAACAATCAGCCTTGATGATCTCGCGCTTTTTCTGGCTGTGGCCGAAGCCGGCAACATGACCCGAGTGGCCGACCGCCGGGGTCTGCCCAAATCCACGGTCAGCCGCACCATCCGGCGTCTCGAAGAGCGCATGGGCATGCGTCTGTTCGAGCGCAGCACCCGGCATTTGCGTCTAACCACCGAAGGCGAGCATCTGCTGGAGCAGACGCGTCCACTGGTCGAGCGTCTGCATGAAACCCTCGCCCAGACCATGAGCCATGGTGAAACCCCCCATGGCCTGCTGCGCGTTTCGGCGCCCTACGAGTTCGGTCTGCTGCGCCTGGGCGAGGTTGTGACTGCCCTGCTGACGCAATATGCCGGACTCGAAATTGATATTGACCTGTCTTCCAGCACGCCCGACCCGCGTGTCGAAAACTTCGACATCGTTTTTCGCTTGCAGATCGGTGAGATGCCCGACTCCGACCAGATTGCTCGGCGTATCTACACATTCGGGCGCGGCCTCTATGCCTCGCCCACCCTGCTCCTGAGGCACGGCGTACCTACTACGCTTGCTGAGCTTGCTGCGCTGCCCTGTCTCAACAGCCCGAATGAACCGGTCTGGCGTCTGCGCAACGAGGAAGGCCTGCTGCATGAATTTCAGCCAGTTTCTCGCCTGCGTGCGCCCAACGTCGGCATGCGCTTGGAAGGCGTGCTCGCCGGGCTCGGCGTCGGCATGCTGTCGAACAACTATTGTCGTGATGAACTCGCTGCCGGCCGCATCCAGCCAGCGCTTCCCAACTTTACCCCGGAGCCGGCGCTCATGTACGCACTGCTCCCATCTCGCCGGCTCATGCCACCCAAGGTGCGCGTGTTTCTCGACGCGCTCGACCAGCGCCTCACCGAACCACTCGGCACGCCAAAACGGTGAGCCAGATTAAGTACCTCAACAACCCCAGTTGGTGCGGTGCAAAGGGCCTTCCGGCAAGCGCGAAACAATTTCAGTGATGGGGTGAAACGTCGCTGCGTTCTCGATCAGTGATGAAATTGGCAGTGTTCAGTGTTGCAAAATCTTGTTCAGGAAATCCTTGGTGCGGGTCTGGCGATTTTCCGGGTGGTCAAAAAACTCATCCTTGGAGCAGTCTTCCAGGATATGGCCTCCCACATCCATGAAGATGACGCGGCTGGCTACCTTGCGCGCAAAGCCCATCTCATGCGTGACCACCATCATGGTCATGCCCTCGCTGGCCAGTTTCACCATCACATCCAACACCTCGCCGACCATCTCGGGATCCAGCGCGGAGGTGGGTTCGTCGAACAGCATGATGATCGGGTCCATCGACAGCGCGCGCGCAATCGCCACACGCTGCTGCTGTCCGCCTGAGAGCTGACCCGGAAACTTATCCTTGTGCGCCATCAGCCCGACCCGGTCCAGCATCTTGAGACCGCGGATTTTGGCCTCGTCGGGGCTGCGGTTGAGCACCTTGATTTGCGCAATGGTGAGGTTTTCGGTCACGGACAGGTGCGGAAACAGCTCAAAGTGCTGGAACACCATGCCGACATGCGAACGCAGCTTGGGCAGATCGGTCTTTGGATCAAGCAAGGGCACGCTATTGACATGAATGCTGCCTTTTTGGATCGGTTCCAGCGCGTTGATGGTTTTGATCAAGGTGGATTTTCCGGAGCCCGAGGGACCACACACCACCACCACATCACCCTTGTTGACCTTGATCGAGCAGTCGCTCAGCACCTGCACCGGGCCATACCACTTGGACACATTTTTCATTTCAATCATATTTTTCTCCGATGCTTAGCGAATGATCGCGATCTTGGCCTGCAGGCGCTTGACGAGCCAGGACATGGCAAAACAGATCACAAAATAGACCACGGCGGCCAGCAAATAGGCTTCTTCCGGGCGGCCATAAATCTTGCCCGCCGTGGTAAAACCCTTGAGCATGTCGTAGGCCCCAATGGCGTAGACCAGCGACGTATCCTGAAACAGGATGATGGTCTGGGTCAGCAGCACCGGCAGCATGTTGCGAAACGCTTGCGGCAGCACCACGTAACGCATGTTTTGGCTGTAGGTCATGCCGATGGCCTGGCCCGCATGCACTTGACCGCGCGGGATGGATTGGATGCCTGCCCGCATGATTTCGCTGAAGTAAGCCGCCTCAAACGCAATGAAGGTGATTGTGGATGACAGCTCCGCCCCCATCGGCTTGCCGATCAGGAGGGGGACCAACAGGAAAAACCACAGGATCACCATCACCAGCGGAATGGAGCGCATGCTGTTGACATAAATGGTGGCAGGGAGCATCAGCGCTTTTTTGCCCGACAAGCGCATGAGTGCCAGTAGCGTACCTAAAACGACACCGCCTACCGTCGCTATAAGTGTCAGCTGTGCACTGAAACGCAAACCACTCACGACAAACTTGCTGAAGATGTCCCAGTTAAAAAAGCCAAGGTCAAGACCCAACATGTCAGTGTCCCCCGCCCGTGCCACCGGCCACGATGAAGCCGGGAATTTGTGCCTTTTTCTCAATCAAGGCAAAAACCCGGTTCACGGCAAAGGCCGAGAGTGCATACAGCGCCGTGACAGCCAGATAGACCTCAACGCCGCGCGATGTTTCCTCTTGCGCCTGCATGGCAAACATGGTGAGCTCGGCAATCGACACCGCAAATGCCACTGAAGAATTTTTGAGCAAGTTCATGGATTCGCTGGTCAGTGGCGGCAAGATAATACGAAACGCCATCGGCAAAATGACGTAGCGGTAGGTCTGCACCGTGTTGAATCCCAGCGCCATGCCCGCGTAGCGTTGTCCCACGGGTAAGGCCTGGATGCCAGCGCGCACCTGCTCGGCAATGCGGGCCGAAGTGAAGAAGCCCAGGGCAAACACCACCAGCAGGAATCCGGGTACTTGCTGAAAAGCCGGAAACATTTTTGGCACCACAAAATACCAAAGAAATACTTGTACCAGCAGCGGGATATTGCGGAAAAACTCCACCCAGACGGTGGCCAGCCTGACCAGCCAGGGGCTTGCCTGCATCGTGCGCAGCGTCCCCATCAAGGCCCCGATGGATACCGCTAGTAACCATGAACAGCCTGCCACCGCGAGGGTCCAGCCCCAGGCGCTAAACATCCATTGCAGGTAAGTGCGGCCACTGCCGTCGTCATTCAGAAATACTTGCCAGTCCCACGTCATCTCATTCTCCGCCAGGGTTAAAAAAAGACCCCGCCCCGGCACAAGCCAGGCGGGGTCGCGTTCATATGAAACCTGAAAGCTTATTTCTTGGCGTAGTCTTCCATCGGCTTGTCATTTGGCGTGGCCCAGGCGGCTTTAATGCTCTCGCTGGCAGGCAGACCCACCTTGGTGTTCTTCGGCGGGATCGGCTGCATGAACCACTTGTCATATATCTTGGCGATCTCGCCCGACTTGGCCAGTTCACGGATAGTGTCATCCGCCAGTTTCTTGAAGGCGGGGTCGCCCTTGCGCATCATGATGGCGATCGGCTCAACGGAAAGTACTTCGCCGACGATCTTGAAGTCAGCCGGGTTTTTGGCATTGGCAATGTTGCCGGCCAAAATAGACCCATCCATCACAAAGGCATCGGCGCGGCCAGATTCAAGCAACAAAAAGCTATCAGCATGGTCTTTGCCAAAAAGTTCCTTGAACTCGATGCCGTTTGCTCGCTCATTTTTGCGCAGCGTCTGCACCGATGTGGTGCCTGTGGTGGTGGCTACGTTTTTGCCTTTCAGCTGGGCAATGCTGGTGATGCCCGAGTTGGCCTTGACGGCGATGCGCACTTCTTCAACGAAGGTGGTGAGGGCAAAGGCCGCGTCTTTCTGGCGGGTAGCGTTGTTGGTGGTTGAGCCGCACTCAATGTCCACCGTGCCGTTTTGCACCAGGGGGATCCGGTTTTGTGAGGTAACGGACAGATATTTCACAGCCACTTTTTTGCCGATGGCTTTTTCCACGTTGCCAATGATGCGCTGGCAAATTTCAACGTGGTAGCCAACGTACTTGCCGTCGCCCAGCGTGTAGGAAAGCGCGCCGGACGAGTCACGCACGCCCATGGTGATTTCGCCCGAGGCCTTGACCTTGGCGATGGTGTCCGTTGCCTGCGCATAAGCGCCAGCGGCCATAGCGGCCAAAACGGCAAGAGCGACAAACTGCTTCTTCATGGAATTTCCTTATTGAAAGCTTTGGTAAAGCAAGATAAAAAGTTTTTGGCGAACTGATAAGCCGCCCAAGCGACTGAGATTAAACATCAACCATGTCGGGAACAATTTTCGCACTTAATCAGGTCCGGTCGGTACTTTACTGCGGCTCGCTCTTGAAGCAGCGAGGGTTTGCCCTTGCAGTTCATGCAAAAAGTTCATGACATGATTCACTTCGCGTCCCAACGGCGACAGTTGGCGTGCTCTGGTGCACGCCAGCTCCCGTACCCGCCAGCGCATCTGAGTTGCTTGTTTGACCTGTCACCAGTTGACGCGCTGATCGGCATCAAGGTCCGGTTCGGGTTGCGCCGCCATATCCCAGTCCGGCTCGATTTCGACACACTCACCCGTCGGCGCATCACATTCGTCCCACAGCGATCGGCCGCGTGCTGCTGCGATGCGCGGGGCTTGGGAACCCGCAGTGGTGAGTTCGGTGCCAGCAGACCGTAGTAGCTGAAAGCAAAAAGCCCGAACCGGTGAGGATTCGGGCTTGGCTTTGAGGCTTGGATCGTTAGCTATCTACGCACTGGCGGCAAGTCTGTGCAGCTGCCATGCGCCACTTCCGCCGCCATGCCGATGCTTTCGCCCAGCGTGGGATGGGGGTGAATCGTTTTACCGATGTCCACCGCATCTACACCCATTTCAATCGCCAAGGCAATCTCGCCAATCATGTCGCCGGCGTGGGTGCCGACGATGCCGCCGCCCAGGATCTTGCCGTGGCCGTGGGCCTCTGGCGAATCATCAAACAGCAGTTTGGTGACGCCTTCGTCGCAGTCATTGGCAATAGGCCACGCCAGGGATGACTTCAGCGGCCACATGCGCCGCATGCACCGCCTTGTGCGCCAGCATCGGCTTTGTCCGCGGCGACTTTCTGGCCATTGGGGA
>DATCIC010000288.1:0-4296 GCA_036508025.1 Rhodoferax sp.
CATTGGCCATGGTGAAGGTCTTGCCCGAACCGGTGACGCCCAGCAAAATCTGGAAC
Organism: Rhodoferax sp.; assembly: GCA_036508025.1. Lineage (GTDB taxonomy): Bacteria > Pseudomonadota > Gammaproteobacteria > Burkholderiales > Burkholderiaceae_C > Rhodoferax. The sequence continues at coordinate 57 of DATCIC010000288.1, forward strand.
ACCTCGCCATCGTTCACCCCTTCAACCAGCTGGTTGATCGCCTCGGGCTGGTCGCCAGCTGGCGGGTACGGTTGATACAGCTCAAAGGGCGAGTCAGGGTAACGGACAAAGGTGCCGGGGCGAACCGGGTCGGCATCAGAGGACGTAACAAGAGCGGCAGGGGCGGGTACAGTCATAAAAAGGTCAGTCGGCATGCAAAGTGATCGGTAAAATAGCCCTTTGCAATCCGGCAAAACCCTTATTCTCGGTTTTTTTCCAATACCACTCTGAACAGGAACCCCTCATGTCCCTCTTTTCCGCTGTCGAAATGGCCCCGCGCGACCCGATTCTGGGTCTCAACGAACAATTCAATGCCGACACCAACCCGGCCAAGGTCAATCTGGGTGTGGGCGTGTACTTTGACGACAACGGCAAGCTGCCGCTGCTTGCCTGCGTGCTGGCGGCCGAAAAAGCCATGATGGACGCGCCCAAGCCCCACGGCTACCTGCCAATTGACGGCATTGCCGCTTACGACGCCGCCGTCAAGGCCTTGGTGTTTGGCTCTGACAGTGAGTCCGTCAAGAGTGGCCGCATTGCCACGATCCAGGCGCTGGGTGGCACGGGGGGCCTCAAGGTGGGCGCTGACTTTTTGAAGAAACTCAACCCTAAGGCCAAGGTGTTGATCAGCGACCCGAGCTGGGAAAACCACCGCGCGCTGTTCACCAATGCCGGCTTCACGGTTGAGTCGTACCGCTACTACGATGCCGCCACGCGCAACCTTGACTTTGCGGGCATGCTGGCCGACCTCAACGCCGCCGCTGCTGGCACCGTGGTGGTGCTGCACGCTTGCTGCCACAACCCGACTGGCTACGACATCAGCCCGGCCCAGTGGGATCAAGTGATTGCCGCCGTCAAGGCCAAAAACCTGGTGCCGTTCCTCGACATGGCTTACCAGGGCTTTGGCTACGGTTTGACCGAAGACGGTGCGGTAATCGGTAAATTTGTCGCCGCTGGTCTGTTGTTTTTTGTGGCTACCAGTTTCAGCAAGAGCTTCAGCCTGTACGGTGAGCGTGTTGGCGCTTTGAGCGTGCTGTGCGAAAGTAAAGAAGAAGCCGGGCGCGTACTAAGCCAGCTCAAGATCGTGATCCGCACCAATTACAGCAACCCGCCCAGCCACGGTGGCGCCATCGTGGCCGCCGTACTGGGAACACCCGAGCTGCGCGCCCTGTGGGAAAAAGAATTAGGCGAAATGCGGGTGCGCATCAAAGCCATGCGCCAGAAACTGGTCGATGGCCTAAAAGCTGCAGGCATCAAGCAAGACATGAGCTTCATCACCCAGCAAATCGGCATGTTCAGCTACTCAGGCCTGTCCAAAGACCAGATGGTGCGCCTGCGCAATGAGTTTGGTGTGTATGGCACCGACACTGGGCGCATGTGCGTGGCCGCGCTCAACAGCAAGAACATTGACTACGTCTGCGCGTCGATTGCCAAGGTGATTTAAGTAAGACCAGAAATTTAAACAAAATAGCTGCTTAGCCCCCGTAGAACGGGCGCGAGCAGCTATTTTTTTTATACCATTATCATTGGCGCCATGAAATCGATCACCATCATTGGTTGCGGTCGGGTAGGCAAAACCTTGCTGCGCAACGCGCGCAACAATATCCTGACACTCGGCCCCGCCGCCTTGACCGGCCCCGCTGCCCGCGGCGACTCGGCGCTGGTACAGCGGCAAGGCGAAGCCGTCGCGCAGTGGAATGCCACGGCGGCCAGGCTTACCAGGCGCTAAGTCAACTGGCAGTCAAACTGGCAGCCACTTGGATCGCCACTTGGCCAGCGGCGCTGCTGTGCGCCTGCTTCAAGCGGCTGCGCCCAAGGTTTATCGGCGCCTGAACATCAATCTATTGAGCGAGGTCAATCTTCCTACTGGCCCCGGGGAAACCCGTCAGTTATGATTCAGGAATCTTCTTGACCCTCAAAGGAAAGCAATGTCTGCCTGGTTTTTATATACGTTTGTCGGCGTGTTTGTCGTTCTTTCCAGTACGGCTCTCTTCTTCTTCGCTCTGACGCGCGGCACCCTGATCGTGCGCGGCGCGATGGGCAACTTGGAAGACGATGCAGCCCACGTCTATCCCCTTTACTCGAACATGCGGCTGATTAAGTTGATTGATTTTCAGCCGGTCATTGCCGCCATCCTGCTGTTTCAATACGACCGCCTGGTCTCTGCCATCACCAGCGGCCTGCACCACATGGACTTGCGTGGCAAAAAAGTGCTGATCACGTCCTGTGCTTTTGGCAATGTCATTCCCCGCGTGGTCACCGCTGCCGTCAAATCAGGCGCCAAGCGTGTGCTGATTGCCGACATCATCAAGAACGAACTGGTGCATGCCAACAGCAAGTTGCCTGAGTTCGCAGGCAAACTTGAATTTCTGCAAGAAAATGCCACCGCCATGAAACAGGCGGACGAGTCGGTTGACGCCAATGTGATTTTTTTCCTGCTGCACGAGTTGCCACACCACCTCAAAAGCGTAGCCCTGAGTGAAGCCATGCGCGTGCTGACACCGGGCGGCAAGCTTTACCTGGCCGAATTTCATCGGCCAGATTTATGGGTGCTGCGCGTGCTGAGCTGGACTTACTTCAAGGTGTTCGAACCCTTGGGCCTGGCACTTTGGGACTCGCACGACCCGCTGAATCAACTTGAAGCCATGGGTGGTTTTACGTGCGAGCGCCGCACCGTGTTCTTCGGCAACTTCCAGATCGTCACCGCCACCAAAAACCCCAAGGCCTGAGGTTTTTGGCGCCGCCGGGCGGCGCCAGCGTTTACTTGAGCGCCTTGAACCGCATGCGATGCGGCTTGGCGCCCTCTTCACCGAGGCGTTTACGCTTGTCGGCTTCGTATTCCTGGTAGTTGCCATCAAAGAAGGTCCACTGGCTGTCGCCCTCACACGCCAAAATGTGGGTGGCAATACGGTCCAGGAACCAGCGGTCATGGCTGATGACCATGATGGAACCGGCGAACTCCAGCAAGGCATCTTCCAACGCCCGCAAAGTTTCCACATCCAGGTCGTTGGAAGGCTCATCGAGCATCAACACATTGCCGCCGGCAATCAGGGTTTTGGCCAAATGAAGCCGCCCACGTTCACCGCCTGACAGCGTGCCAACGCGCTTTTGTTGATCGGCACCGTTGAAGTTGAAGCGGCCGCAATAGGCTCGGCTGGCCATCTGGAACTTGCCGATGTTCAAAATATCGAGGCCGCCCGAGACGTCTTCCCAAACGGTCTTTTCATTGGCCAGGTCGTCCCGGTTCTGGTCCACAAAGGCCATCTTGACGGTGGCACCAATCTTGACCTCGCCACTGTCGGGTTTTTCCTTGCCCGCGATCATTCGGAACAGTGTCGATTTACCGGCACCGTTGGGGCCGATGATGCCGACGATGGCACCTGGTGGCACTTTGAAGCTCAGGTTGTCAATGAGCATCCGATCACCAAACGACTTACTGACGTTCACAAATTCAATCACTTCGTTACCGAGGCGGTCAGCGACGGGAATGAAAATTTCGTTGGTTTCGTTGCGCTTCTGATATTCAAAGTCAGACAGTTCTTCGAAGCGGGCCAAACGAGCCTTGCTCTTAGCCTGGCGTGCCTTGGGGTTCTGGCGTGACCATTCAAGCTCTTTCTTGAGTGCCTTGGCGCGCGACTCTTCACCCTTTTGCTCTTGCGACAGGCGCTCCTGCTTTTGTTCCATCCATGCGCTGTAGTTGCCTTTGTAAGGCATGCCATTGCCCCGATCGAGCTCCAGAATCCACTCAGCGGCGTTGTCCAGAAAATAGCGGTCATGGGTGATGGCCACCACGGTGCCGGGATAGCGTTTCAAAAACTGTTCCAGCCAGTCCACCGATTCGGCATCCAGGTGATTGGTAGGCTCATCGAGCAGCAACATGTCCGGCTTGGACAGCAGCAGGCGGCACAGGGCGACCCGGCGCTTTTCGCCCCCGGAGAGCACGCCGACCCTCGCCTCCCACGGAGGCAGCCGCAGCGCGTCGGCCGCTATTTCAAGTTGGTGCTCCGTATCCGTGCCCGTGCTGCCAATGATGGCTTCCATCCGGGCTTGTTCTTCAGCCAGAGCGTCGAAGTCGGCATCTTCTTCCCCGTAAGCGGCGTAAATTTCTTCCAGCCGGGCTTTGGCTTGGAACACATCACCCATGCCGGCCTCCACGCTTTCACGCACCGTCTGTTCGGGGTCCAGTTGCGGCTCTTGTGGCAAG
>DATCIC010000289.1:0-3016 GCA_036508025.1 Rhodoferax sp.
GCTTTCGCATGGTTGAACTGCGCTCGCCTCAACGCTATCGGGAACTGCAGCAAGCCGCGCGTGACGCGGTGCATCAGCGCCGCGCACTTTACGAGCAATTGGCAAAGATTCATTTGCCACCGGAGCAGCACCATGATTGATCTTGGCACCACCTGGCTCGGCCTCAAGCTTAAAAGTCCGCTGATTGTGGCCGCCAGCCCGATCTCACGTGATCCACAGGCAGCTGCGGTGGCGGCTGCCAATGGGGCCGGCGCCATCGTGATGCACTCGCTGTTCGAGGAGCAACTGGTTGAAGACCAGATGGCGGCGCATCGCTACCTCGACAGCCATACGGACCAGAATGCGGAGGCACGCAGTTATCTGCCAGACACCGACCTGTTCTCGCTGGATGCGGATGCCTACCTCGCTGAGCTGGAAAGCTTGCGTCAGAGTATCGACATCCCAGTTGTGGCATCGCTGAACGGCACCTCGCCGGGCGGCTGGGTGAACTACGCCAAGCGCCTGGCGGATGCGGGCGCCAGCGCGCTGGAACTCAATCTCTACGACGTTACCACGCGGGCGCTCGAATCCGGCGCCGAGGTAGAGGCCCGCCAGATTGAACTGGTCGCGGCTGTTGTGGCCGCCGTGTCGGCCCCTGTGGGCGTCAAGCTGACACCGTTTTACGCCTCGCTTCCTGCCTTTGTGAGCAGGCTGGAAGGCGCTGGCGTGCGCGGCGTGACCGTTTTCAATCGTTTTTATGAACCGGTGGTCGATCTCGATAAGCTGGAGGTGCGGCGCACATTGAGCGCCTCAACGCCCGGGGACTTGCCGCTGCGCCTGCACGCGTTGGCGGTGCTGTCCAGCACATCCGGGCTGTCGCTGGCCTGCTCTGGCGGCGTGCATTCGGGCGAAGACGCCGCACGGGCCATTTTGTGCGGCGCCCATGTGGTGCAGGTGGCCACTGCGTTGCTGGAACACGGCCCGGACCGCATGGCCGGGTTGCGCGACGAACTGTCGCATTGGCTTGAGGGCAAAGGCTACACAACGAGCGCAGCCGCTCGCGGCGTGTTGAATTTGGAGCGCGTGCCAGACCCAAGCGTCTGGACCCGTATGAACTACATCCGTACGCTGGAAGGCTGGCGCGACCGATCATCCTGGAGGGCATCAAAATGACCGCTGAAAAGACTGAAAAGAAGACCTGGCACGGAATCCCCCGCGAGGAAATTCCGTGGCTGCCGACTGTCGATGCTGAAGCCTGCATTGGTTGCCAGCTCTGTTACATAACGTGTGGCCGCGCGGTTTTCGAAATGCATGACAACGTTGCCGTGGCGGTGTCCGCCATGGAGTGCATGGTCGGCTGTTCGACCTGCGGCAATGTCTGCCCGACTGGCGCGATCGCTTTCCCCAATCTCGACTCGGTGTGGAAAATTGAGCGCGAACGCCAGATCTTCCGCACAGTGAAAAAAGAAGCTCTGCGCAAGCATGAACGCGAGGATGCGCTCAAGGCGCGCGAAGCAGCACAACAGGCGGTACAGGCCATACCAACGCGCGCGCACATAGAGGTCGCCGGCGAATTTGGTGACAAGCACTTTCTGGTTCGGCTGGAGGAGTTGTTAGCCGACAAACCATTCGACATCGTCAATCTGAAGCTGGAGGTTCCTACCGTAAAGGGTGCGCGTCAGAAGGCACCATCCTTCATGAGTTTTGAGCTGACTTCAGAGCGTCAGGAGGCAGTTGCACCGTTTCTCGTCGAAGTAAAAAAACTGATTCATGATGCTGGACTGGTGCTGGTCAGTGACAAGCTGCTTTAGTGCTCAGCAGTGACGTCTAAAGCGGTCGGTGCAATCGCTTCAGATGTCTTTTTGATTGACTCGCTTGGACAGTTCTTCGGCACTTTCCTTGCGCTCGCTATACCGGTCTACCAGATAGGGGGCAACGTCTCGCGTCAATAGGGTGAACTTGACCAGTTCTTCCATCACATCCACCACCCGATCAAGGTAGGCTGACGGCTTCATCCGCCCGTCATCGTCAAACTCCATGAAGGCCTTGGCCACCGAAGACTGGTTGGGGATGGTCAACATGCGCATCCAGCGGCCCAGCACGCGCAGCTGATTGACTGCATTGAAGGACTGCGAACCGCCGCACACCTGCATGACCGCCAGCGTCTTGCCCTGAGTGGGACGCACCGCCCCGACGGTCAAAGGAATCCAGTCGATCTGCGCTTTCATAATGCCGGTCATCGCGCCATGGCGCTCGGGAGAGCACCACACCATGCCTTCGGCCCATTGGCTCAGCGCCCGCAACTCGGTCACTTTCGGGTGGCTTTCAGGGGCATCGTCCGGCAGGGGCAGGCCACTCGGGTTGAATATTTTGACTTCAGCCCCCATGGCCGTCAGCAAACGCGCGGCCTCTTCCGTCAACAAGCGGCTGAAAGAGCGTTCGCGCAGCGAGCCATACAGTAGCAGGAACCGGGGAGCATGGGTGGAAGTTACCACCGGGCGCAGCTTGCTGAGCTCAGGCACGCTGAATAAATCAGCACGGACTTGGGGCAAATCAAATAGAAGTTCAGTCATGGGGTCAGACACGTCGGCCCTGTGCATCGATCACGGCTTCACCATCTTCCTTGGTGAAGCTACCCAATTGCGGCTGGAGCAGGATGTCCAGCACCGCCTCGGAGGGTCGGCACAGGCGAGCGCCCATGGGCGTCACCACAATCGGGCGGTTGATGAGAATGGGGTGGGTCAGCATGGCGTCAATCAACTCGTCATCCGTCCACTTCGGGTTATCCAGATCCAGCTCTTTGTAGACTGCTTCCTTGGCGCGCATTAACTCGCGCACCGGCGCTCCAGTCGCAGCGATGAGCGCCTGCAACTCAATGCGGCCGGGTGGTTTTTCCAGGTAGTGGATGACGAGGGGCTCGACGCCGGAGTTGCGGATCAGCGCCAACGTGTTGCGCGAGGTGCCGCACTTCGGGTTGTGGTAAATCGTGATGTCGGACATGGATAAGTTCTTTCAACTGCGTTGACTCTCAAGCGCG
>DATCIC010000290.1:0-8401 GCA_036508025.1 Rhodoferax sp.
GCCGCCTGCACTTGTTGAGCGCGAACGATCAGGTGAATCGGGTAGGTCGGCGCGCATCAGCGCCCGTCAACGTCAGGTCCTTGAACTCGTCGCTATGGGAAGCACATCCGCGCAAATTGCAGAGAAATTGCAAATCTCGCCTGCCACCGTGGTGACCCACCGACGCGATCTGATGGCTAAACTCGATTTGCACACTGTTGCCGAACTGACACGCTATGCGATGCAGAGCAAGCTGGGTTCAGAATAGAAGCGGTGGCGCGCGGCAGCCTGCCGGTTCAATGAGCGGCTTCAGGCGTATCGCGACGGCTCGTTTACCTTCATGTAGGTATGAAAATACCGTATCCAAGGTATTCTTACAATGTGGTTTGAGGCGTACAGTCTTGCCATGTACCAAGCCTGCCCATCAAGGGCACAGGCACTTGGTCAAACTTGTCGGATACGGATAGTGAGAACTTGATGGACGTACTGTATTTGTTGATTCCATTGTCGGTGATCCTTGTTTTTTTTATCCTTGGCGGATTGTGGTGGGCTATCTACCGTGGTCAATTTGAGGACATCGAGTCGGAAGGTGAGCGAATTCTCAAAGATTCTTGAGAATTTTTGGTAAGACTTGACATCGGTTAATGTGAGTTTGGGTGCCATGTCAAGTTATGGGAAACTTTAAGCATATAAACAAAGAAGAGGTGAATATGGCATTTTCAAATACGCTGGCAACTACCTACGACGACAAGGTTGTCCGGCAGTTTGCTGTCATGACCGTCGTCTGGGGCGTCGTTGGCATGCTGGTGGGTGTCATCATTGCCGCCCAGTTGACGTGGCCAGAGCTCAACTTTGGCATTCCGTGGCTCAGCTATGGTCGCCTGCGGCCCTTGCACACCAACGCCGTGATTTTTGCCTTTGGTGGTTGTGGTTTGTTTGCCGCTTCTTACTATGTGGTTCAGCGAACCTGTCAGGTCAGTCTGTTTGCCAGTCGTCTGGCCTCCTTCACTTTTTGGGGCTGGCAGCTGGTGATCCTCGCCGCCGCTGTTTCTCTGCCACTCGGGTATACCCAGGGCAAAGAATACGCGGAACTGGAATGGCCCATTGACATCCTGATTACGGTGGTTTGGGTTTCCTACGCCATCGTATTTTTTGGCACCATCGGCACCCGCAAAGTTCGTCATATCTATGTCGCCAACTGGTTTTTTGGCGCTTTCATTCTTGCCGTGGCGCTGCTGCACTTGGTTAATAGTGCCGCCATTCCCGCGGGCTACATGAAGTCGTACTCAGCCTATGCGGGTGTGCAGGATGCCATGGTGCAGTGGTGGTATGGCCACAACGCAGTCGGTTTCTTTTTGACGGCAGGCTTTCTGGGCATGATGTATTACTTCATCCCCAAGCAGGCTGAACGGCCAGTGTATTCGTATCGTTTGTCTATCGTTCACTTTTGGGCGCTGATCTTCACTTATATGTGGGCAGGTCCGCACCATCTGCACTACACCGCGCTGCCGGATTGGACTCAATCGGTGGGTATGGTGTTTTCTCTGATTTTGCTGGCGCCAAGCTGGGGCGGCATGATCAACGGCATCATGACCTTGTCGGGTGCCTGGCACAAGCTGCGTGATGACCCAATTCTGCGTTTCCTGATTGTGTCGCTGTCGTTTTATGGCATGTCGACCTTTGAAGGTCCGATGATGTCGATCAAGACCGTCAATGCCCTGTCGCATTACACCGACTGGACCGTGGGTCACGTGCACTCAGGGGCTCTGGGTTGGGTGGGTCTGGTGACCATGGGCTCCATGTACTATCTGATCCCGCGTCTTTTTGGCCAGAAGCAGATGTACAGCGTGAAGGCCATTGAGGTGCATTTCTGGACCGCGACGATTGGGATTGTGATCTACATCGCGGCCATGTGGATTGCCGGTGTGATGCAGGGTTTGATGTGGCGCTCGATCAACCCCGATGGCACCTTGACCTACACTTTTGTGGAATCCGTCAAAGCTACTTTCCCGTTTTATGTGTTGCGTTTGCTAGGTGGTCTTTTGTACCTCGGAGGCATGCTGGTCATGCTCTGGAACACGTTCAAGACGGCGACCAATGGCCGTTCCGTCTCCGTGACCATTCCGGCCGCTGTTGCCCACGCTTGAAAAGGAAAATACCATGGCAAACAACAAGGCAAGCGGCGGACTGTCGCATGAAAAGATTGAAACCAACAACTTCCTGATGATCGTTTTGATCTTGCTGGTGTTGCTGGTAGGTGGCTTGGTGGAAATTGTTCCGCTGTTTTTCCAGAAGTCCACGACCGAGCCAGTCAAGGGTCTGCAGCCGTACACGGCACTTCAGTTGGCCGGGCGTGACATTTACACCCGAGAGGGTTGCTACAACTGCCACTCGCAGATGATCAGGCCGTTCCGCTCAGAGACCCTGCGTTATGGCCACTATTCAGTCGCGGGCGAATTTGTCTACGACCATCCCTTTCAGTGGGGCAGCAAGCGCACCGGTCCTGATCTGCATCGGGTCGGTGGTAAGTACAGCGATCAGTGGCACACAACGCACCTGAACAATCCGCGGGATTTGGTGCCGGAATCGAATATGCCTGCTTATCCATGGCTTCTCAGAGACTCTGTAGATGCTGATTCGATGCCGGCGCACATGAAAGCATTGCGGATCGTCGGCGTGCCTTATACCGATGAGCAAATAGCCAAGTCATCGGAAGAATTGAGAGGCAAGAAGGAGATCGAAGCCGTCATTGCCTATTTGCAGGTTTTGGGAACCTTGGTCAAGTAAACGGGAGATATTTTGTATGGAACTCGATATCAACACCCTTCGTTCGTTGGCCACGGTGCTTAGCTTCATCACGTTTATTGGCATCATTGTGTGGGCGTACTCCCGCCGAAATGCGGCTGATTTCGAGGAAGCCGCCAACCTGCCTTTCGAGCAAGACTGACGAACTGCAATAAAAAAAGGATAAAAGATGAGCGACTTTACAAGCAACTTCTGGTCGATTTATGTCGCCGGGATCACCATCGTTAGTATTCTGGCCTGCTTGCTGCTGCTGATATTGACCGGCAAGTCCAAAGGCATGTCGGCCAGCGACAACACCACCGGGCATGTGTGGGATGGCGATTTGCGCGAAATGAACAACCCCTTGCCGCGCTGGTGGGCCTGGCTGTTTGTCATCACGATCATTTTTGCCTTTGTCTATCTGGCGCTGTATCCAGGACTAGGCACTTATGGTGGCAAGTTGGGTTGGACGTCGGTTGGGCAACACCAGGCGGAGGTCGACAAAGGCAATGCCGAGGTTGCCCCTTTGTATGCCAAGTTTTCAGCCATGAAACCTGAGGACGTGGCCAAAGATCCTCAAGCGATGGCTATTGGCGAGCGTCTTTTCATGAACACCTGCGCTCAGTGTCACGCCTCTGATGCGCGGGGCAACAAGGGGATTCCCAACCTGACGGATAATTTTTGGTTGGGTGCCGGTACGCCAGAGTATATTAAGACAACCATAACTAACGGCCGTACCGGCATGATGCCGCCCATGGCTGCAGCGGTGGGTACGGCGGATGATGTCAAGAACCTCGCGCAATATGTTCTAAGCCTTTCAGGCAGTGCGCATGATTCGGTTCGGGCCGGGCTTGGCAAAGAGAAATTCGTCGTTTGCGCTGCCTGCCATGGTCCAGACGGCAAGGGTATGAAAGCGCTTGGTTCAGGCAATCTAACAGATCAAAATGTGTGGTTGCACGGCCGTGGCGAGGCTAACATTCTTTCCATGGTAAATAACGGCAAGACCAACGTGATGCCGGCCCAGGCGGACAAGTTTACCGAGGCTCAGATTCATGTTCTGGCATCCTATGTTTGGGGGCTTTCCAACAAGGGTGGTATTGCCGCTCAGTAAGCTGGCTATCATTGATCGAGTAGTCTCTTGGAAAGTACACCGTTGAACATTAAGGCGCGCGGCGATCGCAAGGTCATCCCCATCATTGCCCAGGAAGCGGATGCCGGCATGCTCTCCCTGTACGCCTCGCACCAGACGATTTATCCGCGCAGTGTCTCGGGCCTGTTCTCCAACTGGCGCTGGGGCATGGTCTGGCTGACCCAGATCATCTTTTACGGCCTGCCCTGGCTCCAGTGGGGCGAACGCCAGGCCGTCTTGTTTGATCTGGCCTCGCGGCGCTTCTACATCTTTGGTCTGGTGCTGTACCCGCAGGACTTCATCTACCTGTCCGGCATTCTGGTCATCTCGGCTCTGTCGCTGTTTCTCTTTACGGCAGTGGCCGGGCGCCTGTGGTGCGGTTATGCCTGCCCACAGACGGTCTATACCGAAATCTTCCTCTGGATCGAAAAAAAGATCGAAGGAGATCGCTCAGCGCGCATGCGCCGTGATGTCAAGCCGCTGTCGCTGGACAAGGTGATGCGCAAATCCACCAAGCATTTCCTGTGGCTGGCCGTAGCGCTATGGACCGGCTTTACCTTTGTCGGTTATTTCACACCGATCAAACAACATGGTGCTGATTTCCTGCAGATGAGCATGGGCTCCTGGGAGGTGTTTTGGACCTTCTTCTACGGCTTTGCCACCTACGGCAACGCCGGCTTCATGCGCGAGCAGGTCTGCAAACACATGTGCCCGTATGCGCGTTTTCAAAGCGCCATGTTCGACAAAGACACACTGATCGTCACCTACGACGCCGAGCGTGGCGAGCCCCGTGGGGCCCGCTCACGCAAAGCCGATCCCGCCCAGTTGAACCTGGGTGCCTGCGTGGACTGCAGCCTGTGTGTCCAGGTCTGTCCGACCGGCATTGATATTCGTAAAGGCCTGCAATATGAGTGCATCGGCTGTGGTGCCTGTGTTGATGTGTGTGATGTCGTGATGGACAAAATGGGTTATGCACGCGGCTTGATCAAATACACCACCGAACACGCCATGCAGGAAAACTGGACGCAGTCGCAGACCTTGCGTCATGTGCTGCGGCCGCGGATTCTGGTCTACACCGCCATTCTGGCGGTGATTGTGGTCGCGATGGTGACCAGTCTGGCCCTGCGCAAGCCGTTCAAGGTGGATGTGATCCGGGACCGCGGTGTCATGGCGCGCGTGGTCGAAGCTGGCAAGATAGAAAACGTGTACCGTCTGCAAGTCATGAACGCCACTGAAACCGATCAGCGCTTTAAAGTCACGGTGTCTGGTCTACCTGGGCTTGAAGTGACCTCGGACAACGAATTGACGGTACCCGCAGCGCAGGCGCGCTGGCTGGTGGTGCGGGCCCAGTTGCCACCCGATGTGGCGCTTGCGGGTTCACACCCGATCAAATTCAGAATTTATTCAATCGATATGGAAGACCATGATGCAGAGAAATCTGTGTTTTTGGTGCCGCAATAAGGATAGTTTATGCAAGACGATACCCTTAAATCTCCTCAACCCTGGTGGAAGTTTGGCTATGTTTGGCTGGTCGTGGCTGGTCCGGCCATCGTGGTCGTAGCCGCTTTTGTTACTCTCTATCTTGCGGTGACGAGGCCTGACCCGGTCATTACCGAAGACTATTACCGCCAGGGGATTGAAATCAACAAGACATTGAGGGATGATGCGCAGGCTGCCAGCCTGGCGCCTGCCCTGCAGGCCCGCGACCATGCGCAGACCGGCGTTGCGCCCAGTTCCAAAGTTGTCAATAAACCGTGAACGTAATGACCTCTGAAATACAGGACGCCCAATTATGTTGTCGCAACGCTTAATGTGGATTATCTGGCCGGCCTTTCTGGTGGCTGGTGTGCTCGAAGTGCTCGTATTTGCAATGGTTGATCCGCAAGACCTACAGTGGTTCGGCCAGCCTGTCGAGTTGTCACGTCAGGGTGTTTACACCGTGGCATTTTTTGTCTTTTGGGCCATCACCATGTTGGCCAGTGGCTTGACCACCTTGCTGTCGATGTCGCCGTTTGAAGTCAACCGCTGCCCATTGCCGGTTAATGCGCGCCCGGAGAGTTGCTCCAAGCAAGGGCGCTGCTGAGTCGATTTTTCTCAGGCTGTTCCGGCACCGGATTTTGGATTGACAATATCCTTCAAAGCATCCGTGTTGAGGATGCGGACGTGACGTTGTTTGACTTCTACGATGCCTTCCTCAGCGAATCTTGAAAATGTGCGGCTCACGGTTTCGAGTTTCAAACCCAAAAAACTGCCAATTTCTTCGCGCGTCATGCGTAGTATCAACTCTGACTGCGAGAAGCCCCGGGCGTGCAGTCGCTGAACCAGGTTCAAAAGGAAGGTGGCCAGACGCTCCTCTGCGCGCATGCTGCCCAACAGCAGCATCACACCGTGCTCCCGTACGATCTCGCGGCTCATGATTTTGTGGACGTGGCGCTGGAGTGAATTCACTGCACGTGACAGCTCTTCAATGCGATCAAATGGCATGACACAGACCTCAGCGTCTTCCAGAGCAACCGCATCGCATGTGTGATAGTCGTTCACGATTCCGTCGAGACCCACGACTTCACCGGCCATTTGGAAGCCTGTTACTTGATCCCGCCCATCCTCGGAGGCCACGCAGGTTTTGAAGAAGCCGGTGCGAATGGCATACAGACTGGTGAACTTTTCGCCATTGCGAAAGAGAAGAGAGCCACGCTTGACCGTGCGCCGCGCGGCGACCATATCATCGATCAGGTTGAGTTCTTCTTCACTCAGACCCAAGGGCATGCACAGCTCCCGCAAGTTACAGTTGGAGCACGCGACTTTGATAGAGTGAGGATTCATGCTGCGATTTTGGCACTAATCATTGACCTACCCTGATGTGGGTCAATTTTTCAGGTCTTACACTTCTCTATGATTCAATCTAGGTCAAGAAACGATTTCAACTTTTGAGGCATATTTGTCATATCTGACAAGGAATTTCCATGAACACAGCTGTTGCTGAACCCATTTCCGAAGACCTTATCCGTCGTTTTGATGTATCAGGACCGCGTTATACCTCTTATCCCACGGCGGACCGTTTTGTTGAGGCATTTTCAGTTGAGGACTATACCCAAGCCTTGAAGCTGCGGCGGGCTGGGGGGGTGGCCAAGACGCTGCCATTGTCCTTATACGTTCACATCCCTTTCTGTGAATCCCTGTGTTATTACTGCGCCTGCAACAAGATCATTACCAAGCACCATGACCGCGCTGGACCTTATTTACGCTACCTAAGCCGTGAAGTCGATTTGCATACGGAGCAACTGGGTGTAGGACAAACCGTGACGCAATTGCATCTGGGTGGCGGTAGTCCTACTTTTCTGACGGATGACGAGTTGCGCGAGTTGATGGCCATGCTGCGGCGCAACTTTACATTCGCCCCAAGCGGTGAATACTCGATTGAGGTGGACCCACGCACCATTGACGCTTCGCGACTCGATACCTTGGCCGAGCTGGGCTTCAATCGCCTGAGCTTTGGGATTCAGGACTTTGACCCTGACGTTCAAAAATCGGTGCACCGTGTGCAGCCGGCCGAACAGGTCTTTGCCTTGGTGGCCGCCGCCCGCGAACGCGGCTTTGACTCCATCAACGCTGACCTCATCTATGGCCTGCCTCTGCAAAGTCCCGAGTCATTTGACCGCACGCTGGCACAGGTGGTCGAGTTACGGCCAGAGCGCATTGCCCTGTACGCCTATGCCCATTTGCCCGAACGCTTCAAGCCCCAGCGCCGCATTCCGACCGTGGAGATTCCCAGTGGCGCGGCCAAGGTTGCCATGCTGGCGCGTTCCATGGCCGCTTTCATGGCTGCTGGTTATGTCTATGTCGGGATGGATCACTTTGCATTGCCGACGGACTCGCTGGCGATTGCCAAGCGGCAAGGTCGGCTGCACCGCAATTTTCAGGGTTACAGCACCCAACCCGATTGCGACCTGATTGGCCTGGGCGTCTCATCCATTGGTCGGATTGGCGCCACCTACAGCCAGAATGCCAAGACGCTCGAAGAGTATTACGATTATTTGGATCAGGGTCGCTTCCCCGTGGTGCGCGGCTTGGCCTTGACGCGTGACGACCTGTTGCGTCGCGCCGTGATCATGGCCATCATGTGCCAAGGGCAAGTTCTGTTCGAATCCATTGAGTTGGCGCATCTGATCGAATTTCGCAAGTACTTTGCGCCTGAAATGGAAGCCCTGCAAAAGCTGGCAGATCAGGGCATGGTCACGGTGGACGATGTTGGCATTCAAGTCACCGACATGGGCTGGTTTTTTGTTCGTGCCGTGGCTATGGTGTTTGATCGGTATTTGCAGACTGACCGCACGCGCGCCAAGTTCTCCAAAATTATCTGATCGGGTCAATGCAGAGCTCGCTGGCGGTCACCGCCCTGTTGATGGGTTTGGCCGGCGGGCCGCATTGCATTGCCATGTGTGGCGCTGCCTGTGCCGGTATTGGCCAGGCGGCGGGCGCACACAAAAATTCAGCCATGTGGAGTTTTCA
>DATCIC010000291.1:0-28282 GCA_036508025.1 Rhodoferax sp.
TTCACCCTCAAATCCGGCTCCAGCCCCCGTGCAGCTTGCGGGAAGTGCTATAAATTTTGATGGCGTGACATTCAACTATCCCTCGCGTCCGCAGCAAGCGGCACTGACCGATTTTTCACTGGCGGTGGCGCCGGGGCAAACCGTCGCTCTGGTGGGGCCCAGTGGTGCCGGCAAGAGCACGGTGTTCCAGTTGCTGCTGCGCTTTTACGACCCGGGCGCAGGACAGATCGTGCTGGACGGCGTGGCAACACGCGACCTGTCTTTGCACGACCTTCGCCAGCGCATCGGCATCGTGCCGCAGGACGCGGTGATTTTCTCCAGCAGCGCACTGGAAAATATTCGTTATGGCCGACCCGAGGCCAGCGATGCAGAGGTCAGGGCGGCGGCGCAAGCGGCTTTTGCCGACGAATTCATCAGCGCCCTGCCACAAGGTTATGACACGTTTCTGGGCGAGCGCGGTGTGCGCCTCTCGGGTGGCCAGCGCCAGCGCATTGCGATTGCCCGCGCCATGCTGAAGAACCCACCGCTGCTGCTGCTGGATGAGGCCACCAGCGCGCTCGACGCCGAGAGCGAGCGCATGGTGCAAGCGGCGCTGGAAAGCGCCATGCGCGGGCGTACCACGCTGGTGATCGCGCACCGCCTGGCCACCGTCATCAAGGCCGACCACATCGTGGTGCTGGACCACGGTCGTTTGGTGGAGCAAGGCACGCACGCCGAACTTGTGGCGCACGGCGGTGTTTATGCGGGCCTGGCGGCCTTGCAATTCAACGCTTGAGGGAATTGACCAACGGGCCCCGAATCCGCAATTCTTGAGCGTCTGATTCTGGCCCGCGCAGGACTCAGGCCAGGTGCCGCAGTTCACGCAGCGCCACCGAGATTGGCGCCAGATCCGGGCTCTGGGTGCTGATGCTCTGCAACAACTTGCACAGGCGGTCTATCGTGGTTTGATGCTGCCCCGCCCAATCCGACAGGCTCTGCGTGCCAGACAGCAAGCTGCGTGTGATCTGACTGGCAATCGAGTAGACATCGTCACGGGCACTGCCCCTGGCCTGGGTCTGCCACAAGCTGTCGGTCGGCAAGCGGTTGATTTGAGCGCGCCAGGCGCTCAGGCCCAGCGTGCCCTCGACACCAAAATAGGCGCGCGCGGCCTGTTCCAGATCGGCCTCTGTGCTTTGCGCCAAGTCCACCAGATCGAGCGCGGGGAAGATGAATTCCAGCGCGCTCAGGTTTTGCGCCAGCGTCTGGGCCACCCCGGCCTGCACCAGGGCTTGGGTGGCTTGCTGCCAGTTGGCAATGGCCTGGGTCGGCAGCCAGTGCGCCAGATTGCCGCGCAGTTCGCGCGCACCCGGCTGGTAGCGCTGGATCAGGGTCGGTAGATCGGTGTCTTTGGAGCGCACCCGCAGCATCCAGCGCGAAGCCCGTTGTGCGATGGCGGTCAATTTGCTCAACAGGTCCAGCTGCAATGAGGTCGAAACCTGGTAGTCGAGCGCGTCAATCTGGTCCCACAGCGTTTCCAGATCAAATATCTCACGCGCCAGTGTGTAGGCGCGCACCACGTCGGCTGCGGTGGCAGCGGCCTCTGCGGCCAGGAAGTTCACAAAGGTCGCACCAGTGCGGTTGACCACCGTGTTGGCGATATAGGTTGAGATAATCTCGCGCTTGAGTGGATGTTTGGCAATGGCCTCACCAAATTTTTCGCTCAGCACCTTGGGAAAGTAGGCTTTCAAAGCGCCACTGAAGTAAGGGTCCTCGGGCAGGTTGCTGGCCACCAGGTCGTCAAACACAGACATCTTGGCATAAGCCAGTAACACGGCGCCTTCTGGCGCGGTCAAACCCAGCTTGCGGGCTCGGCGCAGTGTGATCTCCTCGTCACTGGGGAGAAACTCGATCGCCCGGTTCAGGCGGCCGGCCCCTTCAAGCCATTGCATCAGGCGTTGCTGGCCGTCCAGCACATACAAGGGGCGATGGCAGGCGATGTCGAGCGCCTGGGTCTGGTAGTAGTTATCCGCCAGCACCAGATGACCGACTTCGTCCGTCATGGAGGCCAGCAGGTCGTTGCGCTGCTTGAGCGTCAAGTCTCCCGCCTCCACCACCCGGTCCAGCAGGATCTTAATATTGACCTCATGGTCGGAACAATCGACACCGGCCGAGTTGTCTATGGCGTCGGTATAGATCAGACCGCCATTTTGTGCGAACTCGACCCGGCCCAGTTGCGTGCAACCCAAGTTGCCACCCTCGACCAGGACCTTGCAGCGCAGGTCGCGGCCATTGACACGGAACGCATCTCCCGCCTTGTCGCCCGCCTGGGCATGCGTCTCATGCGTGGCCTTGACATAGGTGCCAATGCCGCCGTTGTAGATGAGATCGACCGGCGCCTGCAAAACTGCACGCAGCAGTGCCGCCGGGGTCAGGTCCTGCGCCTCAATGCCGATGACGGCGCGCGCCTGGGGCGAGAGCTTGATCGATTTGGCCGCACGCGAATAGACGCCACCCCCTTCTGAAATCAGGGTCTTGTCGAAATCGTCCCAGCTCGAACGCGGCAGCGCAAACAAACGCTGGCGCTCAGCGAAGGTGAGCGCCACATCGGGTGTGGGGTCGATGAAAATGTGGCGGTGGTCGAACGCGACCACCAGCTGGATGTGTTCGGACAGCAGCATGCCGTTGCCAAAAACGTCGCCCGACATGTCACCGATGCCGACCACGGTGAACGGAGTGGTTTGCGTGTTGATCGACAACGCGCGGAAGTGCCGCTTAACCGACTCCCAGGCGCCGCGCGCCGTGATCCCCATTTTTTTGTGGTCATAGCCGACCGAGCCACCGGAGGCAAAGGCATCGCCCAGCCAGTAACCATATTGAGCCGACACGCTGTTGGCAATGTCCGAGAAGGAAGCGGTGCCTTTGTCGGCCGCCACCACCAAGTAAGGGTCGTCAGGGTCATGGCGAACCACCTCAGGCGGTGGCACCACCTGGCCTTGCACCAGGTTGTCGGTCAAGTCCAGCAGGCCCGACAGCAACAACTTGTAGCAGGCGATGCCCTCGGCCATATAAGCCTCGCGCTCACTGGCAGGTGGCGCCTTCTTGAGGACAAACCCTCCCTTGGAACCAACCGGCACAATGACTGTATTTTTTACGTGCTGGGCTTTAACCAACCCCAGTATTTCTGTGCGGAAATCTTCTGGCCGATCTGACCAGCGAATGCCACCGCGGGCGACCTTGCCCAGGCGCAAATGCAGGGCCTCAACGCGAGGCGAATAGACCCAGACTTCGAACAAGGGCTTGGGCTCGGGCACACCCGGCAATTCGCGCGGGTTCAGCTTGAAACTCAGGTAAGGTTTGCCGACCCCGAGGTCCGTGGTTTGCCACGCGTTGGTGCGCAGGGTGGCCATCACACTGGCATAGAACTGACGCAATATCCGGTCTTCGTCCAGGCTGGCCACAGCACTCAGGAGCACCTCGATGCGCTGTCCAATTCGCTGCTGCACAGCGCTGCGATCAGCCTCACGCGCAGGGTCAAAGCGGGCCTCAAACAACGCGCTGATTTCCTGGGCGATCAAAGCATTTTTGTACAACGTAGTTTCGATGTAGCTCTGGCTGAAGGCAAAGCCCAACTGCTTAAAGTAGCGCGTGTAAGCGCGCAGCACAGCAATGGCACGGGCGTCCAGACGGGTGTTGAGCACGAGCTTGTTCAGATCGTCGCTTTCTACTTCACCTTTCCAGGCTTGAACAAATAGCGCCTCAAAGCGTGACTTGATGATGGAAAGCTCTGTGCTGACTGGCAACTGAAGCCCCAGATCATGAATCCAGAACACTTCACATTTTCCCCCGTCTCCATTGCCGCTGCTGACATGGTAAGGCTGCTCGTCCAGCACGCGCGCACCCATGCGCTCCAACACCGGCAGGGAATCAGACAGGGCGACTTTGGAGGTGTTGTAGATTTTGAAACGCAACAGGCCCGCTCCAGCGTCCAGCGGGCGATACAGCTTGACAGCCAACGGCGAACTGGGCGTCAAGACAGACAGCGCCTGCGCGTCCTCCGCCGCAACCTGAGCCGAGAAGTCCTCGCGGTAAGCGGTGGGGAAGGCATTGGCAAAGCGATGTGCCAGTGTCAAGCCCGGACCTTCACCATGGGTGTACAGTAGTTCTTGCGTGCAATCATCTTCCCAGCGCTGCGCCAGCCGGGCAATGCGCGCCTCAAGGGCACGCAGATCAAGGTTTTTTGGCACCTGCTCCTTGGCCCGCACCAGGTAGTGGATGCGTGCCATCGGGCTGTCGGTGAGCATCGGGGTGAACTCAATCGACAGGCCGTCCAGCGCACTGGCTAGCTCCTGACCAATCTTGATGCGCAGCTCGGTGTTGTAGCGGTCACGTGGAACAAATACTTGCACCGAGGTAAAGCGTCCAAACGGATCACTGCGCAGAAACACGCGCGTGCGCTGGCGTTCTTGCAAGCGCAAGATGCCAATCGCATGTTCTATGAGCGTGGCGGTATCGATCTGGAACAACTCATCGCGCGGGTAGGCATCCAGAATCGATTGCAGTGACTTGGCCGCATGACTGTCGGGCACGACACCGGCAGCGGCTGTCACCTCGGCCGCGCGGAGGCGCACTTGCGGAATGGCACTAACCGGCGCCGAATAGGCGGTAGAGGTATACAAGCCCAGAAACCGTGTTTCGCCTACCACCTGACCAGCGTTGTCGAAGCGTTTCACACCGATATAGTCCAGCCAAGCTGGACGGTGCACGGTGGCGCGCGTCATGGCTTTGGTAATGAGCACCAGTTGGTCTGAATCAAGAAAAGCCACAGCGTCAGCAGGGAGGCGACTGGTAGGTGTATGAGCCGCCCCGCGCAACACACCCAGGCCAGATTCGGGAATGGCGACCAGACTCACGCCGTCATCATCACGCACCACGTTGTAGTCACGCGCCCCCAGGAAGGTAAAATGCTTGGCTTCGAGCCAGCGCAAAAACTCAACACCTTCTTGCTGGTTGACAGATGACAGCGATGACTGTGCCGATGCATCGGCCACGGCTCTCAGCCGATTCAGCATGGGTTGCCAGTCCTGCACCGTAGCACGCACGTCCCCCAAGATGCGCGCCAGTTCACTGGCCAATGCAGCGCGATCAGCCTCGCTCACAATGCGATCACATTCCACCAGAATGAACGATGCCATCGGGCTGGTTTTCTCACCGAGATGCGCCACGCTGGCGGTCTTGACCAAGTGGTCTTGTTTATCGCGCTGCACACTGAGCAAAGGATGCACAATCCAGTGCGCGGTACGGCCGCTGCGGTTGACGGCCATGGTGACCGAATCCACCAAAAATGGCATGTCATCGTGAACAATCTGAATGGCGGTGTGCTCGCTCACAAAACCGTCTTCGGCCAGGGTCGGATTGAACACGCGAATCCTGGCGCTTTGCGGTGCACACGGGCCATCAGCCAAACGCCAGTGCGCATTGGCAAGGGCAAACAAAGTAGCGGGACCACGGGCCTGTATTTCATCCGGGTCGGCGTTCTCGAAATAGGCCAATACAAAATCAGCAAGCCGGTTGGCATCTGGCCCAGCATGCTCCTTGGTATAGGCCAGAAGCTCGGTAAGCGCGGGATGGGTCATGGTATCTCCGGTTGATCTTGAATGTCTCCAAATTCTAGGCGTGCAGTCCAGAATCAAGTAGTCTTTGATCATGAGTTCATGGCGTTATGCAAGAGTCGCATCAACCCTGTGCGCCAACGGCGCGGCGACCAGTCGCTACTGCAATTGGCCCTTGAGGGCGGCCGGTAGCGACAAGGGCATCACGGCGATGCCCTCCTCAATAAGGGACTCAGCTTCGGCACGTGAGGCGTGTCCGCGAATGCCGCGCTCCTTGACCTCGCCGTAATGAATTTTGCGAGCTTCCTCGGCAAACTTATCACCCACGTCATCGGTGTTGGCCACAATACGGTGGGCCATCGCCATCCAGGCAAGCTGCAATGCCTGCTCTGCACCATCCGGCCGGGCAACGTCCAGCGCAGGTGACGGCTCGCCGCGACCGCCACCCAGGTTAAGCCGCGGCGCGCTGAGCCGCTTGCTGATCGATGCGTCGCCGCATACCGGGCACTCGACCAGGGCACGTCCGCATTGATCCAGGAAATCATCTTCGGACGCAAACCAGCCTTCAAACACATGCTGGTGACGACACTGAAGGTCCAGAACTTTCATGGCGCCATTATCCAGCCTGGCCAGGAATCGCCGCTGGATGCCAATTCAAAAGCCATGCGCCAGACAGAACGTTCTGCAACCACAAGGCTGCGGTGAGGGTCTTACCGTCTGTGATCAAGCCATCTCGGCACCATTGCAACAACTCTACCGGAGTGGCTGTAAACACATCCAGAAACTCACCATGATCGAGCTGACGCTGCCCCGGCGTCAAGCCACGGGCAAACCAAATATCAATGAATTCCGTAGAGTAGGCAATGACCGGGTGCAACACACCCGCACGCGACCACTGGGACGCGGTGTAGCCGGTTTCTTCCAGAAGCTCCCGCTGGGCGCAGAGTTGAATATTTTCTCCTGAATCGAGTTTGCCCGCCGGAAACTCAATCATCACCTGGCCAACCGGGTAGCGAAACTGGCGTTCAAGTACAACCCTGATTCCACCCTCTGCGTCCTCAAGCAGGGGAACAATCATGACGGCACCTGGATGCACAATATATTCGCGACTAGCGGTCGCACCATCGGGGAGTTTGACAATATCGCGATACGCGTGAAGAAAATGGCCCTTGACCAATTCTTCACTGCTGAGTTTCTCTTCGACTAAATGACGATCATCCATGACAGGTGGCAAGAACTGATCGCGTCAATCAAAAAAGAAATGTCGACCAACACTGCTCACAGTTTGCGAGCAGCCCGACCGGCCCGACCTAAACGGTCAAATTCCTGCGGATAGAAACAGCCTCAAGCGGTCCTATCAGGTGCCCAGCATTTGCACGACTGCATTGGCACACAAAGCCATCAGACCACCAGGCAACAGGCCGAGGACCAGAAGCAACGCACCGTTCAGAGACAACACAGCGCGTACATCGAAAGGCGCCGACATAGTACCGGCCGTCAGCGGCTTGTCAAAGTACATTACCTTGACGACGCGCAAATAATAGAAAGCACCAATCAGCGACATCATGACGGCAAACACGGCCAGACCGATGTGAAAGACGCCGCCAGAGGCGACCAGCGCCTGCAATACGGCGAGCTTGGCATAGAAACCAACCATCGGCGGAATACCGGCCAATGAAAACAGACACACAGCCATCACGCCGGCATAAAGCGGACTGCGCTCGTTCAGGCCGGCCATATCAGAAATCTCCTCGCTCTCAAAACCATCGCGAGCCAACAACAGAATCACGCCGAAACTCGCCAGCGTTGTCAACACATAGGTGACAACATAGAACATGGACGAGCTGTAAGCATTCGCTGCGTAGTGGACATCGCCGTTCACCACGCCCGACATCAAGCCAATCAGCACAAAACCCATGTGTGAAATAGTTGAATACGCCAGCATGCGCTTGAGATTGGTCTGTGCAATGGCAGCCAGATTACCAATCAGCAACGACCCAATGGATAACACCATCAACATCTGCTGCCAGTCAATGGCCAGCGGCAGCATACCTTCCACCAGCAACCGAATGCAGATGGCAAAGGCTGCCAGCTTGGGGGCGCCGGCAATGAGCAGGGTTACGGCAGTAGGTGCGCCCTGGTACACATCAGGAATCCACATGTGGAATGGCACCGCACCCAGCTTGAAAGCCAGACCGGACACCACAAAGACCAAGCCGAACACCAACACCTGATGCTTGATTTGACCAGAATTGATCGCCCTGAACACAGCATTCACATCCAGCGACCCGGTGGCGCCATAGATCATTGACAGCCCATACAGAAGGAAGCCCGACGCCAGCGCACCCAACACAAAATACTTCATGGCGGCTTCAGTGGCCGTCGCATTGTCACGCCGCAAGGCCACCAGCGCATAGCTCGACAGCGTCAGCAACTCAAGCCCCAAGTAGATCACCAGGAAATTATTGCCAGAGATCATGACAAAAATGCCCAACAAGCCAAACAGACTCAAGGAGAACATCTCGCCACCGCGCAACATGTCGCGATCAGCCGCGTAGGGTCGACCATAGACCAGGGAGACCATCACGGCAATAGTCGCAAAGCACTTCAGCCAGTTGCCCATGGAGTCACTGACCACCATGTTATTAAAGCCATAAACGGTCACGCCACCGACGGCGTAACTCGCCTGCAACGCCGCCACAATGGCCAGTGTTAACAGGGACAGTAAATAGGTCTGCGTGCGGCGTGGACTTTTCACACCAAGATCGGCCAGCGCGATGACGCAAGCCATAATGAGCAGGATGATTTCGGGGTAAACCGAAATCCAACTGAGTTTGTCGATCATGTTCTATCTCTTAATTCAATTTGGTCGATTCAGACTGATCAAATCAGCTTGGACAGCGCTACGTGCTTGAGTAATTCCGTCACCGACGTATCCATCACATCGGTAAAGGGCTTTGGATAGACGCCCATGTACAACACGGCAATCGCCAACAGGCCCAGCATGACGAACTCACGGCCGTTAATGTCTTTCAGGGCCTTGACGTGATCATTGCTGACCGGACCCAGGTAGACCCGTTTGACCATCCACAAGGTGTAAGCGGCGCCAAAAATCAGCGAACTGGCAGCTGCAAAACCCAACCAGAAGTTCACCTTGACAGCCGCAATAATCACCATCCACTCGCCAACAAAACCGGCTGTGCCAGGCAACCCGCAATTGGCCATCGCAAACAACAGGGCCAGCGCGGTGAACTTCGGCATGGTGTTGACCACGCCGCCATAACTGGCGATCTCACGCGAGTGAGCACGGTCATACAACACACCAATCGACAAGAACATGGCGGCGGATACAAAACCATGCGAGACCATTTGTACCAGGGCGCCCGACAGTCCGAGGTCATTGAAGAGAAAAAAGCCCAAGGTCACAAACCCCATGTGGGCAACCGAAGCGTAGGCCACCAGCTTTTTCATATCCGTCTGGACCAGGGCCACCAAGCCCACATAAACAACAGCAATCAGTGACAAACCGATCATCAGCCCGGACCATTCGTGCGCCGCGTCCGGAGCAATAGGTAAAGAGAAGCGAAGAAAACCATAGGCGCCGAGTTTGAGCATCACCGCGGCCAGCACGGCCGACCCACCAGTAGGTGCTTCAACGTGCACGTCAGGTAGCCAGGTGTGTACCGGCCACATGGGGACCTTGACTGCAAAAGCCGCCAGAAAAGCAAAAAACAACAGGGTCTGCGCAGTGCTAGCCAAGGGAAGTTGGTACCACGTTGCAAGGTCGAAACTGCCGCCCGACTTGGTATACAGAAAAATCAGCCCCACCAGCATCAAGAGCGAACCGAGCAGGGTGTACAAGAAGAACTTGAACGCGGCATAGATTTTGTTCGGCCCGCCCCAAATACCGATGATCAGGTACATCGGGACCAAGGTGGCCTCAAAAAACACATAGAACAACATGCCATCGAGCGCACAGAAAACACCAATCTGCAAACCACTCAGAATAAGGAACGCTCCCATGTACTGATTGACCCGTCGCGTGATGACTTCCCAACCGGCGATCACCACAATGACGTTAATAAAGGCCGTCAGAATCACGAGCCAAAGTGAAATGCCATCCACACCCAGGTGGTAATTCACATTGAAGCGCTCTATCCACGGCGCCTTCTCGACAAACTGCATCGCAGCCGTGCCGAGCTTGAAGCCAGCATACAAAGGCAAAGTGACAAGAAAACTGACGATGGCACCAATCAGCGCAACCCAGCGCACGGTGCGCGCCTGATCATCACGACCAAGTGCCAGCAGCACGACACCAAAAACAATTGGTGTCCAAATAGCCAGGCTCAACAAACCCATTTTTTTTATTCTCCTACTTGAGCCAGACGAAATACGTCATCAGCACAAAAACACCCAAGATCATGACCAACGCATAGTGATACAGGTAACCTGTTTGCGCCCTGCGAATCACACCAGATACCCACGCGACCCCTTTCCAGGAGCCGTTCACCAGCGCGCCATCGATCAAGGCCTCATCGCCACCTTTCCACAGCCCAAAACCCAAGACTCGGGCGGCGCGCGAAACCACATTTTCGTTGAACCAGTCCAGGTAATATTTGTTTTCAAGCAAGGTGTAGATCGGCTGAAAACGGGTTTTGATCGCCGCTGGCAGCGCAGGATTGACCATGTACATGTAGTAGGCACTTGCCACACCGAAAAGCGCTAGCCAGAAGGGCATTGTCAGCAGCCCATGCAAAGCCATCTGAACCGGGCCATGGAACAGCTTGGCCATTTCTTCCATGGCAGCATGCTTTTCCAAATTAATGAAAATCGAATCTTTGAAAAAATCCCCGTACAACATGGGCTCGATGGTCATGAACCCAATCACGACGGAAGGGATCGCCAGCAGGATCAATGGCACTGTCACAACCCAGGGGGACTCATGCGGCTTGTGCTGCTCTTTATCATGGCCATGATGAGCATCATGGTGTGCGTCCGGATTTTGGTCATAGCGCTCGGCCCCATGAAAGACCAGAAAATACAGGCGGAAGGTGTAAAACGCCGTCAAAAACACACCACCGAGCACCGCAAATGTCGCGAAGCCGGCACCGGGCAGATGGCTTTCGGCCACCGCTTCAATGATGCTGTCCTTGGAATAGAAGCCTGCAAACAACGGGGCTCCTATGAGCGCGAGAGAGCCAAGCAGTGACGTGATCCAGGTGATCGGCATGTATTTGCGCAGCCCACCCATCCAGCGGATATCCTGGTTGTGGTGCATTCCCATAATGACCGAGCCAGCGGCGAGGAACAGGAGCGCCTTGAAGAAAGCATGTGTCATCAAGTGGAAAACCGCCACAGAATAAGCCGATGCACCCAGCGCCACAGTCATATAGCCCAATTGAGACAGCGTAGAGTAGGCCACCACACGTTTGATGTCATTCTGAATGACACCCAACAAGCCCATGAACAGGGCGGTAATGGCGCCGATCACCATTACAAAATTCAGCGCAGTGTCGCTCAGTTCAAACAAAGGCGACATACGCGCCACCATAAAAATACCCGCAGTCACCATGGTGGCAGCGTGAATCAAAGCCGAGATCGGAGTTGGGCCTTCCATGGAATCAGGCAGCCAGACATGTAGCGGAAATTGAGCTGACTTGGCCATGGCACCGATAAACAAACAGATACAGATTACCGTCACCAACATCCACTCGGTGCCGGGAAAACTGAGCTTGGCCAATTCAGCCTTCTGCGCGAATATCTCTGTGTAATTGAGTGTTCCGGTAAACGCAATGATCAATGCGATGCCCAGAATAAAACCAAAGTCACCCACGCGATTAACCAGGAAAGCCTTCATGTTCGCGAAAACGGCAGTGGGCTTGTTAAACCAGAAGCCGATAAGGAGATAGGACATCAAACCAACACCCTCCCAGCCAAAGAACAGCTGCAGCAGATTGTTGCTCATGACCAGCATCAGCATTGAGAATGTAAAGAGCGATATGTAGGAGAAGAAGCGGTTGTAGCCTTCGTCTTCTTCCATGTAGCCAATCGTGTAGATGTGAACCATCAGGGACACAAAAGTCACCACGCACATCATCATGGCCGTGAGACCATCAACGAGGAACCCGATTTGCATCTTCATGTCACCCACCACCATCCAGGTGTAGATGGTTTCATTGAAGCGTGCGCCATCAAGTGCCACACTCTTGAGTGTCATGGCGGACAAGATGAAAGCAATCAAAACACCCAGAATGGTGAGCGAATGCGACAGGCGTCTACCGATCCAGTTGCCACCAAACTTGGTACCGAAAATGCCGGCCAGAACAGCCCCCACCAACGGCGCCATTGGCACCGCGAGAAGCGTTGAATAGTTCAGGGTTTGACTCATCTTATTAACCCTTGAGCGTATTAAGTTCATCCACATTGATGCTTGACTTGTTGCGGAACAACAGCACCAAAATGGCTAGACCGATTGCTGATTCAGCCGCAGCAACAGTCAGGATAAAAAACACAAATATTTGCCCGTGCATGTCTCCCAGATAGTAGGAGAAAGCCACAAAATTGGTATTGACGGCCAGCAGCATCAATTCGATAGCCATCAATAAAACAATCAAATTCTTTCGATTGAGAAAAATACCAATCACAGACAGCGCAAACAACATGGCGCCGAGCGACAGAAAATGTCCAAGGGTTAGAGTCATTCTTTTTTCTCCGCATTCACCGCGCTTGAAGCGTCGTCAATCAACGCCACCTTGGTAGGCGCCATCTTGAGCACGATCATCCGATCTTTGGCTTTCGCCCGCACCTGTATGGATGGGCTTATCTGCTTGCTGTCCTTGCGTTGGCGCAAGGTCAATGCGATGGCTGAAATCATCGCCACCAGCAGAATCGCCGCAGCAATTTCGAGTGGGTAGACATATTGGCTATAGAGAACTTTACCCAGTTCGCGGGTATTGGATAACTCAACACCTGCCTGACCGAGTGCGACAGCACTTTGCGGTTCGTCACTGACGCGAAATCCTCCCATCAATACTGCCGCCATCTCCAGCGCAATAACGACGCCCACCATGGCCGCTAACGGAAAATGCTTCCAAAAGCCTTCGCGCAAACCATCTACTTTGATGTCCAGCATCATCACCACGAACAGGAACAGCACCATCACAGCCCCGACGTACACCAGAACAAGTGCAATCGCCAAGAACTCAGCCTTGAGCAATAACCAAATTGCCGCAGCCTGAAAAAATGCCAGCACAAGGTACAAAACGGCATACACCGGATTGCGAGAAGTAATAACCCGAAAGGCGGCAAATAGCAGCACGATCGAGAAAAAATAGAAAAAACCCGTCTTGACGTCCATTTGTCGTTACTTTTTTCCGGTGTTCAAAAGGTGATAGCTGCTCATGAGGTCATTAGCGGTATTTTGCATCAGCCGCCCTGGCTGCCGCAATCTGGGGTTCGTAGCGATCGCCCACCGCCAGCAGCATGTCTTTCGTGAAATAAAGGTCACTACGAGATTCACCGTGGTACTCAAAGATCGAGGTTTCCACAATAGAGTCGACCGGGCAACTTTCTTCACAAAATCCACAAAAGATGCACTTATTCAAATCGATGTCATAGCGCGTCGTTCGCCGCGAGCCATCGGCTCGAAGCTCTGATTCGATAGTGATCGCCATCGCCGGACAAATGGCTTCACACAGTTTGCAGGCAATACAACGTTCTTCGCCATTATCGTAACGACGCAGCGCGTGCAGGCCTCGAAATCTGGGCGACAGGGGCGTCTTTTCTTCAGGGTACTCCAGCGTGATCTTGCTGCGAAACGCATATTTACCGGTCAGTGCAAGGCCCTTGAATAACTCGCCCAGCATGAAACTGGATAGGAAATCTTTCAACGAGAAGGCATTCTCGTTTGCAGTTGCAATAGCATTTGAAGTAGGGGTAGACATAGACAACTCGAATTACTTCCAAATGTTCCACGGGGTTTGCATCCATCCCCCAACAACAACCAGCCAAATAAGGGTGACCGGAATAAATATTTTCCAACCCAGGCGCATGATTTGGTCATAACGAAATCGTGGAAATGAAACCCGCACCCA
Source organism: Rhodoferax sp. (assembly GCA_036508025.1). GTDB lineage: Bacteria > Pseudomonadota > Gammaproteobacteria > Burkholderiales > Burkholderiaceae_C > Rhodoferax. The sequence goes on from DATCIC010000291.1 coordinate 13,682, forward strand.
GACAAACATCGTCACGATGAAAAATGACTTGAGTCCCAACCAGATCCATCCTGGAATCCAGTTGAATAAAACGCTATCGATCGGCGACAGCCACCCGCCGAGGAACATGATCGTCGTCAACACCGAAACCAGCCATATGTTGGCGTACTCTGCCATCTGGAACATGGCCCAAGACATGCCAGAGTATTCGACCATATGACCGGCCACGATTTCCGACTCGCCTTCAATCACGTCGAATGGAAGCCGATTTGTTTCCGCCAAACCAGAAATAAAATAGATCAAGAAAATTGGCAACAGCGGCAACCAGTTCCACGACAGAAAGTTAAGACCAATCTGCGCAAAGTAGCCTTTACCTTGCCCCGCCACAATATCTGTCAGATTGAGACTGGCCGAAACCATGAGCACCACCACCAGGCAAAAGCCCATTGCGATCTCATAGCTCACCATCTGTGACGATGCGCGTAAGGCGCCCAGAAATGGATATTTGGAATTCGACGACCATCCGGAGATGATCACGCCATACACCTCCATGGAGGTGATGGCCATCAAAAATAGCAAGCCTGCGTTGATGTTAGCCAAAGCAATGTCTGGACCAAACGGAATCACGGCCCACGCCGCCATAGCGGGCATCACGGTCATGACCGGACCCATATAAAACAAGAACTTTTCTGCAGCTGCAGGTCTGAGAACCTCTTTGGTCATCAACTTCATCGCATCCGCTATGGGTTGCAGCAGACCCCAAGGCCCTACCCGGTTTGGACCAATTCGAATTTGAGCCCAAGCCAGTAACTTGCGCTCCCAAAGTGTCGTGTAAGTAACGGCACCCATCACAAGCATCAAGACCAGCGTAACCTTGATCAGAGCCCAGACGACTGGCCAGCCGATAGCCGACCACCAAGGCGCCGCCAGCAGACCCTCACCCAAAGTGAAAATGGTGTCAATCATGCTGTCACCTCCTGCGCCATATCATGTTGTTTAGCGTCTGCCGTGAGTTGCAAACTGGCAGCTCGACGCACAATCCCATCAAGCGCATAGATACCAACGAGCGCCGGGGCTACTGCAGCAGGCGTGAGGTCAATAGCAGCTTGCGTTGTATTGTTCAAAATATCGCCAGATAGAAGTGTGTCGCCTTCAACAGGCAATCCAGGGACACGCTTGAGCACTTCCTCTGAGGATTCAAAGTCGAAACCCGGGATTGCGAGCAAGTTGGCTAACACACGCAAAACCTTCCAGGCCGGACGGGTTTCGCCCAAGGGTTTGACGACAGCATGAAAACTCTGCACGCGCCCCTCGGCATTGACATAGGTACCTGATGTTTCTGTGAACGGTGCAATGGGCAACAAGACATCACTGAAAGCCATATTGGCTTTGAACGGGCTTAGCGTGACCACCATCTCAGTTTTTGCCAAACCGCCTAAAGCCAAGGCGCCTGCTGCCGAATCAAATTCGGGTTCATTGTTTAACAGAAATACTGCCTTCAGATCACCCCGGAGCATTTGCCCCGCATTCAGACCATTTATTCCGGGCAGGGCGCCCGCAACTTGTGCACCCACCGAGTTTGCGGCCTCCGTCAAGTAGCCAACCGTCGCGCCTGTTTGTGCCCCGATCCAGTTGGCGAGCGCCAGCAAGCTCGACGCCTTGCCGTGATGCGCCGCCGCATTACCCAACAAAATCGCTTTGCGTTCACCGCTTAACAAGGACTGGGCGATGGCTTTGGCTTCTTCGCCAGCATTGCCGGGCACTGGTGACTCAACCCCCTTGTCGGCTGCCACTGCAGCGGCCACGTCAGCCAGCGCCTGTACCCAGGTACGGGCATCAGACAGCAGGGTATTGGCAACCGGCATAGCCCAATCCTCTACATACGAACAAATAGCATTCACCGCACCACCCTTGCGAACTGCCTGCCGAATTCGTTGCGCAAACAGCGGATGGTCCTTGCGCAGGTTGGACCCAACCACCAACACACGTTGAAGATCGGACAAGGACGCAATAGAGGTACCAAGATATCGCACGCCTTCAGATGCAAGGAACTCAGAATTGCGCAAACGATAGTCGACGTTTTCGCTACCCAGGCCGCGCATCAAAGCACTAGCCAGAGACAGTTCCTCCAGCGTGCTATGCGGGCTAAGCAAGGCACCGACGCTCTGGGCGCCATGTTCCGACTTGATTTGTTTCAGACCATTGGCGACATACTCCAGCGCGGTCTGCCAATCGACAGGATTCCAAACCCCACCCTGCTTAAGCATGGGGGTGGTCAGACGCTCGTCGCTGTTCAAGGCCTCGTAGGAAAAACGGTCGCGGTCTGCAATCCAGCATTCGTTGACAGCCTCGTTCTCAAAAGGCACAACGCGCATGACCTTGTTGTTCTTGACCTGTACAACCAGATTGGCACCGGTGGAATCGTGCGGGCTGACGGACTTGCGACGCGACAACTCCCAGGTGCGGGCACTGTAGCGAAACGGTTTACTGGTCAGGGCGCCAACCGGGCAAATGTCGATCATGTTGCCGGAAAGTTCAGAGTCAATCGAATGACCGATAAAGGTCTCGATCTCGGCGTGCTCGCCACGATGCGACATGCCCAGTTCCATGACACCAGCCACCTCTTGGCCAAAGCGAACACATCGGGTGCAATGAATGCATCGACTCATTTCCTGCATGGAAATCAGGGGGCCGACATCTTTGACTGCCACCACACGCTTCTCTTCTTCGTAGCGCGAAGAAGAAGCGCCATAGCCAACTGCCAGATCCTGCAACTGACACTCGCCACCCTGGTCACAAATTGGGCAATCCAGTGGGTGATTGATCAGCAGAAATTCCATGACCGACTTCTGCGCCTTGATCGCCTTGTCGCTCTTGGTCCGAACAATCATGCCCGGCGCAACCTGAGTAGCGCAGGCTGGCATGGGCTTCGGCATCTTTTCTACATCCACCAGACACATCCGGCAACTAGCCGCAATGCTGAGCTTCTTGTGATAGCAAAAATGCGGTATGAAGGTGCCGGCTTTTTCGGCTGCATGCATGATCATGCTGCCTTCAGCAATATCCACCTTCTTGCCGTCGAGTTCAATTTCAATCATGTAGGTATGCTCGCTCAGACGCTCGTTCAGACGTACAGCGGGACCATGCAGGTCTTGTGCTCTACGTGGTATTCAAATTCAGGGCGGAAATGCTTGATCATGGCGCGCACGGGCATGGCCGCAGCATCTCCAAGTGCGCAAATAGTCCGCCCCATGATGTTTTCAGCGACGTTGTCAAGCAGATCGAGGTCCGTGACGCGACCGTGACCATTTTCGATACGGTCCACGACGCGCGACAGCCAACCTGTACCCTCGCGACAAGGCGTGCACTGCCCGCACGACTCATGCATATAGAAGTAACTCAAACGCTGCAAACTCTTGACCATACAACGGCTGTCATCGAGCACAATCACAGCGCCAGAGCCTAGCATCGAACCCGCCTTGGCGATGGAATCGTAGTCCATCGTACAGTCCATCATGACGCTGCCAGGCAGGACCGGCGACGACGACCCACCGGGAATAACGGCCTTGAGCTGGCGCCCCTTGCGCACCCCACCTGCAAGCTCAAGCAATTGGGAGAACGGCGTTCCCATCGGCACTTCGTAATTACCTGGAAGCTCCACGTCGCCGCTGATGGAGAATATTTTGGTACCTCCATTATTCGGCTTGCCACACGCCAGATAAGCCTGCCCACCATTGCGGATGATCCACGGCACCGCCGCAAAGGTCTCCGTGTTGTTAATGGTGGTTGGTTTCCCGTAAAGACCAAAACTGGCCGGGAACGGTGGCTTGTAGCGAGGTTGGCCTTTTTTGCCTTCGAGCGATTCGAGCAACGAGGTCTCTTCACCGCAAATATAGGCGCCATAACCATGAGCAGCATGCAACTGAAAACTGAATTCGCTACCCAGAATATTGGGTCCAAGAAGACCAGCCGCACGCGCCTCTTCCAGCGCCTCTTCAAAACGAAGATAGGTCTTGAAGATTTCACCGTGTATATAGTTGTAGCCCACTGCAATACCCATGGCGTAGGCTGCGATGATCATGCCTTCGATCACCATATGGGGATTGAATTGCAGTATTTCACGGTCCTTGCAAGTGCCCGGTTCGCCCTCATCAGAGTTGCAGACGAGATACTTTTGCCCAGCATACTGGCGTGGCATAAAGCTCCACTTAAGCCCGGTCGGAAAACCTGCTCCGCCACGCCCGCGCAAGCCAGATTCCTTGACGACTGCAATCACTTGATCTGGCGTCATACCTGAGTCAGGAGCGGCATTAGCAGTTACACCACTTTCTTTTCCGAGCATCTTCCGCAGTGCCTGATAGCCACCGCGAGATTCGTAATCCTTCAAATGCCAATTCGAGCCATTCAAATCTGCATAAATCTGAGGGTTGATATGTCGACCATGAAAACAGGTCTGTACGCCGGTGGCTTGAAACTGGGAGAGGATTTGTTCAGCCAACATTACTTATCCCCCGCAGCACGCAGACCATCGACCAGTTGATCCAGTTTATCGTCGCTCATGAAACTGCACATGGTCTGGTCATTCACCAACAGCACAGGTGAATCAGCACAAGCACCAAGACATTCACACTGCTGCAAAGTAAACATGCCGTCAGGCGTGGTCTCGCCCATTTTGATGTCCAGCTTGTGCTCAAGATGCTTGAGTGCCTTTCCACCGTCGCGCAACTGACATGGCAAATTGGTACAGACATTCAGCTTGTACTTGCCAACCGGTTGCTGGTTGTACATGTTGTAAAACGTTGTGACTTCATGCACCGCCATGGGCGCCATGCCTAGAAATTCAGCCACCATGGCTTCACTCTCGGCGCTCACATAACCGGCCTCCTGCTGAACAATCGCCAGACACGCCATAACGGCGGACTGCTTCTGGTCCTGCGGGTACTTGGCAACTTCTTGAGCGAAGCGCGCTTTTGATTCTTCGGAGATCATCGATCAACTTCCCCAAACACAATATCCAACGAACCAATAATGGCCACCGCATCGCCGATCATGTGACCTTTCCCCATTTCACCGAGCGCGGCCAGATGGACAAACGCAGGTGGACGAATCTTCATGCGGTACGGCTTGTTGGCACCATCACTGACCATGTAAATGCCGAATTCGCCTTTCGGATGCTCAATGGTCGCGTAGGCCTCACCTTCGGGCACAGAAAAGCCCTCAGTAAAGAGCTTGAAATGGTGAATCAGTTCTTCCATGTTGGACTTCATGGACTCACGGTTTGGGGGCGCGATCTTGTGGTTGTCGGTAATAACCGGACCCGGATTAACACGCAGCCAATCGACACATTGCTTGATGATGCGATTCGACTGCTTCATCTCTTCCATGCGCACCAGATAGCGGTCATAGCAGTCGCCAGTCACGCCAACCGGAATATCGAAATCAAGCTGATCGTAGATCTCATAGGGCTGCTTTTTCCGCAGATCCCAAGCAATGCCAGAACCACGCAACATGGGACCGCTAAAACCCAGATTTAGCGCGCGCTCCGGGGTAACCACACCAATGCCTACCGTGCGCTGTTTCCAGATGCGGTTATCTGTCAGCAAAGTGTGATATTCACCCAAGTAGGTTGGAAAGCGCTGAGTAAAGTCATCGATAAAATCAAGCAGGCTGCCGTCGCGATTACGATTCAGCTTTTCAGTGGACTTGGCGCTTCGAATCTTGTTGGGCTCGTGCCGTGCCATGGTGTCAGGCAAATCGCGATAGACACCGCCCGGCCGGAAGTAAGCCGCATGCATGCGCGCACCGCTGACCGCCTCATACATGTCAAAAAGATCTTCCCGCTCGCGAAAGGCGTACAGCATGACCGTCATCGCTCCGCAGTCCAGAGCACCAGCGCCAATGCACAACAAATGGTTGAGCAGACGGGTAATCTCGGAAAACATCACACGGATGTACTTCGCACGGATGGGGACTTCCAGTCCCAACATCTTTTCAATTGCCAGACAGTACGCGCTTTCATTGCACATCATCGACATGTAGTCGAGACGATCCATGTAAGGCAAGGCCTGGATATAGGTCTTTGTTTCGGCCAGCTTTTCAGTGGCCCGATGCAACAACCCGATATGCGGGTCAGCGCGTTGAATCACTTCGCCATCAAGCTCCAGCACGAGACGCAAAACGCCATGCGCTGCAGGATGCTGTGGCCCAAAGTTTAGGGTATAGTTTTTTATTTCAGCCATAAAAAGCCTAGTGCAAGTCTCCGTAGTTGTCTTCACGGATGATGCGCGGTGTAATCTCGCGTGGCTCAATCGTGACGGGCTGATACACGACGCGCTTGAGCTCGGCGTCATAACGCATCTCGACGTGACCTGAAACCGGAAAATCTTTTCTAAACGGATGACCAATGAAACCGTAGTCGGTCAGGATGCGGCGCAAATCAGTATGGCCCTCGAAAACGATACCAAACAGATCAAAGGCTTCTCGTTCAAACCAGTTCGCAGAACTCCATATATCGCACAAGGACTGCACCACCGGCAAATTGTCATCGGGCGCAAACACTTTGAGCCGCACGCGTTGGTTAAGGCTTATCGACAAAAGGTGAGACACCACACAGTAGCGCAGTCCGGTTTGGGGCTGATCCTTGTAGGTAGAGTAGTCAACGCCGCACAGGTCCATCAGTTGCTCGAACCGGCAGTTTGGGTCGTCACGTAGAATTTTTGCAGCCTGCAAATAATGAGCACCGTCTACGACGATGGTCAGTTCATCTAATCGAAGAACGCTGCTGATGAGCAGGTCGCCCAAGGCAGCTTCAACATTGACTTTGATAGTTTCGGGATTCACAGCGAATGAAGTCATCAGCATCCCCTCATGCCCGCGCAATGGTTTGCGTGCGGCGAATTTTGTGCTGCAACTGAATGATGCCGTACAACAGAGCCTCGGCCGTAGGCGGACATCCCGGTACATAAATGTCCACCGGAATGATACGATCGCAGCCCCGCACCACTGAATAGCTGTAATGGTAGTAACCACCACCATTGGCGCATGAGCCCATGGAAATCACTCGACGAGGTTCGCTCATTTGATCGTAGACCTTGCGCAGCGCCGGCGCCATCTTGTTGCACAGCGTTCCAGCGACGATCATCAAATCCGACTGCCGTGGACTAGCGCGAAACACCTCGGCACCAAAACGGCTGATGTCGTAACGTGCTGCTGCAGAATGCATCATTTCAACTGCACAACAAGCCAGGCCAAAGGTCATCGGCCAGACTGAGCCAGTCTTGGCCCAGTTCATCACCGAGTCGTAACTGGTAGTGATAAAGCCTTCTTTTAATATACCTTCGATCATCGCATCACTCCCAGTCAAGGGCTCCCTTTTTCCACTCGTAAATAAACCCTACGACGAGGATAGCCAAAAACACCATGACCGACCAAAAACCAAGTGCACCAATATCTTTGAGCGCAACCGCCCAAGGAAACAAGAATGCAATTTCCAGATCAAACAAAATGAAGAGGATGGCAACCAGGTAGTAGCGCACATCGAACTTCATGCGCGCATCCCCAAAGGCCTCAAAGCCGCATTCGTAAGGCGAGTTTTTTGCAGGATCAGGGCGGTTGGGTCCAAGGATGTATCCAAGCACCTGCGGCGCAACACCGACACCGATGCCAACCAGGATGAACAAGAAAATTGGCAGGTATTGATCAAGACTCATAAAAGGAGATTGTGTTCCAAGTATTGGCTTGCTGCATTGATCCACATCAAGCATGTTTATTTGGTGCCGTCGGCGAGACTCGAACTCGCAAAGCTTTCGCCACTACCACCTCAAGATAGCGTGTCTACCAATTTCACCACGACGGCTCTCGTGTGTCCGGACTGCACAAAATTTCTTATGCTTCTAGCCCTCCGGACAGGGCTGTAGTCTACCTCTAAATCCGCAGATTCTCCGCGGCGGCAGGCAATTTCAACAACGATTATTTCGATGGAATTTGTGCCGCACCAGACGCCGGCACTGAGGGTGGAACGACCACCTGAACAGGTATTGAAACAGCTGCACCTTCAAGCACACTGCCCGAACTCACCGTCGGACGAGCCGTACCAAAATAAGCAAGTAGCAAGGTGCAAACAAAGAACACCGTGGCCAGCACAGCCGTGGTACGCGACAGAAAATTGGCGCTGCCACTGGCGCCAAAAAGACTACCGGACCCCCCACTGCCAAACGCTGCGCCCATGTCCGCGCCCTTGCCATGCTGCACCAAAATCAAACCCACCATGACAACCGCCGAAATCATCTGAACAGCGAGAAGAATAGTTAATAAAGCGCTCATCGAATACTCCTAAATATATAGACGCTTGTGCTTGAAATCAGCAAGCAGAAGCAATAATTGATAAAAAATCAGGGGCCTTGAGCGAAGCACCGCCCACCAGGCCGCCATCGATATCTGGCTGTGCCAGCAACTCTGCGGCGTTCGCAGCATTCATGCTGCCACCATAAATAATCTGAATACGATCCGCCTGGCTTGAAGCCGCCTGCAACTGTTGGCGCAGCACCGCGTGCACTTGCTGCGCTTGCTCGGTGCTGGCCGTCTTGCCAGTTCCGATGGCCCACACCGGCTCGTAGGCCACCACGATCTCGCTGATGCAGTGCCCATTGACATGAATCACCGCCGCCAGTTGACGCTTGACGACTTCTTCGGTCCTGCCAGCTTCGCGCTCAGCCAGGGTCTCGCCGACACACACAATCGGCGTAATGCCACAGGCCAGAGCCCGCAGCGCTTTGGCTGCAACGAGAGCATCTGTCTCAAAGTGATATTGACGACGCTCGGAGTGGCCGACGATGCAATAACGCACGCCGAATTCCTGCAGCATGGCAGCAGAAATTTCACCCGTGAAGGCGCCCACCTCATGCTGGGAAATATCCTGCGCACCCAGAGCAATGGCGCTGCCAGCAAGCAGCGCCTGGCATTGCGCCAGATAGACCGACGGCACACACACCGCGACCTGACAGACTGGCGCGCCCATCCCAACCCGCAGACCTTTCACATGGGCCTCATTGGCAGCCAGACTGCCGTTCATTTTCCAGTTGCCTGCGATCAGCTTTTTTCTCATGCCACACCCCAAGTCAAAATGATTTTTCCGACATGCAAATTGGACTCCATCAGGGCGTGTGCCTTGAATGCATCCTGCGCCGCAAATGTGCTGTGAATCACCGGTTTGATGCGGCCCAACTCAATCAACGGCCAGACATTTTTCAGAAGCGCCTGCGCAATCGCCGCCTTGAAGGCAACCGGTCGCGGCCGCAAGGTCGATCCCGTCACCGTGAGGCGCCGACGCAGCACCAGACCGGCGTTGATCTCACTCTTGACGCCACCCTGCACGGCAATGATGACCAGTCGGCCATCCTCACTCAGACACTCAATCTCCTGGGCCACATAGCTGCCAGCCACCATGTCAAGAATGACATTCACACCCTGGCCACCGGTCAATCTCTTGACCTCGTCCTGAAAATCGTGCGTCTTGTAGTTGATGGCATGGTCGGCACCCAAGGCCAGGCAAGCGGCACATTTCTCGTCGCTGCCCGCCGTCACGATGACCTGAGAACCCAGCGCCTTGGCCAACTGAATGGCGCTGACACCAATGCCGCTGGAGCCACCCTGAATCAACAAGGTTTCACCTGACTGCAATTGCGCCCGGTCAAACACATTGCTCCAGACCGTGAAAAACGTCTCGGGCAGCGAAGCCGCCTCGACGTCGCTCAGGCCCTTGGGCACCGGCAGGCACTGCGCCACCGGGGCGATGCAATACTCGGCGTAACCGCCGCCAGCCACCAGCGCACAAACGCGCTCACCGAGTTTGAATCCGGCATTCGCCAGTTCCTGCTCATCGCCGCGTTCAATCACGCCCGCCACTTCCAGCCCCGGAATATCCGAAGCACCCGGTGGCACCGGGTAGTTGCCCGTGCGCTGCAGCACATCCGGCCGGTTGACGCCGCTGGCCGCCACTCGAATAAGCAGTTCACCCACGCCAGGGACCGGCATGGGACGCTCACCCAGACGCAAAACGTCCGGGGCGCCAAAAGCGGTTATTTCGATGACTTTCATGATCATTTCAGGCTCTAGCCCCCGTGCCATAAGCACGAGCAGCTATCGCTTTCATATCAATATGCCAATGATCAAGCGTGCTCAGGGCCACCTTGGCCCGGACGGTCCAGCAACACTTTCATGGACAGCTTGATACGGCCCTTTTCGTCAGTCTCCATCACCTTGACTTTGACAATCTGGCCTTCAGTCAGGTAGTCGGAGACCTTCTCAACGCGCTCGTGCGCGATCTGGCTGATGTGCAGCAAGCCATCTTTGCCCGGCAGCAGGTTCACCAAGGCGCCAAAATCCAGAATCTTGGTGACCGGGCCTTCATAGATCTTGCCGATCTCAACTTCAGCCGTGATCTGCTGGATGCGGCGTTTGGCTTCTTCAGCCTTGGCCGGATCAGCCGACGCGATGGTGATAGTGCCGTCTTCGTCGATATTGATCTGGGTGCCGGTTTCTTCGGTGAGCGCACGGATCACGGAGCCGCCCTTGCCGATCACGTCACGAATCTTGTCGGGATTGATCTTCATGGTGAACAAGCGCGGTGCAAAGGTCGACACTTCGGTCTTGGCCTCGGCCATGGCTTCCTGCATCTTGCCCAGAATGTGCATGCGAGCTTCCTTGGCCTGGGCCAGTGCCACTTGCATGATTTCCTTGGTAATGCCCTGAATCTTGATGTCCATCTGCAGCGCGGTAATGCCGTTGGTGGTACCCGCTACCTTGAAGTCCATGTCACCCAGATGATCTTCATCACCCAGAATGTCGGTCAGCACGGCGAAGCGGCTCTCTTCCTTGATCAGACCCATGGCGATGCCGGCCACATGCGCCTTCATGGGCACGCCGGCATCCATCAAGGAGAGGCAGCCGCCGCAGACCGAGGCCATCGACGAAGAGCCATTGGACTCGGTGATTTCCGAGACCACACGCATGGTGTACGGGAACTCTTCCTTGCTTGGCAGCACCGCCATCAAAGCCCGCTTGGCCAGACGACCGTGGCCGATTTCGCGACGCTTGGGCGTACCGACACGACCGGTTTCGCCAGTGGCGAAGGGAGGCATGTTGTAGTGCAGCATGAAGCGGTCTTCGTACTCACCAGCCAGCGCATCAATACGCTGGGCATCGCGCTCGGTGCCCAGGGTGGTGACCACCAAGGCCTGGGTTTCACCGCGCGTGAACAGGGCAGAACCGTGGGTGCGGGGCAGCACGCTGTTGCGGATTTCGATCGGACGCACGGTACGGGTGTCGCGGCCGTCAATGCGCGGCTCGCCGGCCAAAATCTGGCTGCGAACAATCTTGGCTTCAATGTCAAACAGCATGCCTTCAACGGCAACACTGTCAAACGCGACACCATCGAGCTTCAGGTCTGCCATCACGACAGCGTAAGCTTCGCGGCAGGCGCGGGTGCGGGCCTGCTTGTTGCGAATTTGGTAAGCCGCCTCAAGTTTATGGGTGGCCAGTGCGCCGACCTTGGCGATCAATGGCTCGTCCTTGGCCGGTGCTTTCCAGTCCCACACCGGCTTGCCGGCGTCACGCACCAGCTCGTGAATCGCGTTGATGGCGATATTGCCCTGCTCATGACCAAACACCACAGCGCCGAGCATGATTTCTTCACTCAGTTGCTTCGCTTCAGATTCGACCATCAACACGGCGGCTTCGGTACCGGCCACCACCAGATCCATGACGGAATCTTTGCGGGCAGTCTGGCCAGGATTGAGCACGTATTCGCCGTTGATGTAGCCCACGCGAGCAGCGCCGATGGGGCCGCTGAACGGGATGCCACTGACGGACAGCGCAGCGCTGACCGCGATCAAGGCAGCGATGTCCGCGTCCACTTCAGGGTTCAAGGACAGCGTATGAACAACAACATGCACTTCGTTGAAGAAGCCTTCCGGGAACAGCGGGCGGATCGGACGGTCGATCAGGCGGCTGGTCAGCGTTTCAAACTCGCTGGGACGGCCTTCGCGCTTGAAGAAGCTGCCCGGAATCTTGCCTGCAGCATAGGTTTTCTCGAGATAGTCCACGGTCAAGGGGAAGAAATCCTGACCGGCTTTGCCTTCGGTCTTGGCAACCACAGTGGCCAGCACCACGGTGCCATCCATGTCCAGCAATACGGCGCCGCTGGCTTGACGGGCGATTTCGCCGGTTTCCATGGTGACGGTGTTCTGGCCCCATTGGAAGGTCTTGGTAACTTTGTTGAATATGCTCATTTTTATCTCCTGGTCAATTTGGGAAGTGCAGGCCACCTCACCCGAGCCCGGATTACGCCTCACAGAACACGATGCCATTCCAGGAAAATTCAAATCGAATCCATCTGGAATGACACAGCTTCGCTCTGTTTTCAGCTTCTCCGAAGTAAAAAACGCCTGAGCTAGAAACCTAACTCAGGCGTTCATCATTTAATTCAACGATTACTTACGCAGACCCAGCTTGGCGATCAATGCGATGTAACGTTCAGCGTCTTTGGACTTCAGGTAGTCCAGCAACTTACGGCGACGACTCACCATGCGCAACAAACCACGACGACCGTGGTGGTCTTTGGCGTGGGTCTTGAAGTGAGGCATGAGTTCGTTGATGCGGGCGGTCAAAAGTGCGACTTGCACTTCAGGACTACCGGTATCGCCGGGTTGACGTGCGTTGTCTTTAACGACAGCGGCTTTAATGCTGGATGCGATCATGTTTATTTCCTGTTTGATGTGAACTTGCGTCAGGCGCTGGAACTGCCCCTGACGTGCACTGCTGCAATTTGCAGAGCCTTGGATTATAGCCAACCCATCAACATATCCCAAACATGTCGGCCTTTCCTGCGAATAGCCGACCCATCCAGGCTTCGTTTATTCCACAGGCCTTTGCATTTTGCAGCTGGTGGGCAACTTGGCCCGCTTGGCAGCAATGGTTTTGATAACCCGAAAACCGTAGCCCGAGCCCTCCACATCAAACTTCACGCCGGGCGCGCCTTGCCGGTCCATCACGCCCACCACCAGCGGCTGCTGAAACTGGTGGTCAGCCGCCCGCATCGCCCCGCTTTGCGAGCCCAAAGTGACTCTAGCCCTCTCCAGCTGTTTAGCGACCGCTATTGAATTAGTAGTTCCAGCTTTTTCAATTGCCTGCGCCAGTGATTCCACCATCAGTTGCATGCGCATGTGAACGTAGTCGTCAGCCGGATTGGGAAAACGCTGGTGAAACGACTGGTAGAAGGCTTCGCTTTGCGCGTTCTGCACATTGGGCAACCAGTCGGCCACCGCCACCACTTTACCGATGCCCGCGTCCCCGATGGCCGCTGGCGCGCCCAGCGCGTTGCCGTAGAAGGTATAGAACTTTCCCTCAAAGCCGACCTCTTTCGCCGCTTTGACCAGCAGCGTCAGGTCGTTGCCCCAGTTGCCTGTGATGACTGCCTGCGCGCCACTGGCCTTGATTTTGGCGGCATACGGCAAAAAATCTTTCACGCGCCCGACCGGGTGCAACTCGTCGCCTACCACTTGCACATCCGGGCGCAACACCCCAAGCTGGCGCCTGGCTTCGCTTGCCACGGCATGGCCAAAGCTGTAGTCCTGGCCAATGATGTAGACCTTTTTAAGGGTTTTATCGTCTTTCAGCACGTCCATCAAAGCGCTCATGCGCATGTCGGCATGTGCGTCAAAACGAAAGTGCCAGAAACTGCATTTCTCGTTGGTCAAAATGGGATCGACGGCTGCGTAGTTCAGAAACAGAACACGTTTGCCAGGTTCTCGTTCGTTGTGCTTGTTGATGGCGTCGATCAGCGCCGCCGCCGTGGCGGATGAATTGCCCTGCATGATGATTCGCGCGCCATCGTCGATGGCGGACTTGAGGGCCGTCAGCGCTTCCTCGTTCTGGCCCTTGCTGTCGTAACGCTCCAGCGCCAGAGGACGATGGCCACCAGCGCGCTCGCCGGGGGCAGCAATCTTGACGCCGCCGCGCGCATTGACGCGCTCCACCGCCCAGATCAAGTTGCGAAACACCGCCTCGCCCGTGTTGGCAAACGGGCCACTCAAGCCCTCGATCATGGCGATCTTGATCGGCGCCGATGCAGGCGCTTGGGTCGCTTGCGCGAACGTCAGGGTTGGCACGCATAGCGCCAGCGCCAGCCATGTCAAGACCTTGCCGGGGAATACAAACATATTGAAATCTCTCTTGAATACAGCCGCTTCACTCACAGATTCGGTACCAGCGGTGGTTCATATCGAACGCCGCGCAGTGTACCGGCAGCCTGCCGGATGGCATCAAGGGCATGTCTCGCCATGCAAGAGATCGGGCAGGCGCCACTAAATCTGCGACAGCGGGTTGGTCGATATAGGCTGCAGGCGCCCGAGCTTGTGTGCCAGTTCCACCGCAGAACTGACGCCCATTTTTTCAAAAATATGCGCTCGGTGAAACTCGACGGTGCGCGGGGTAATGCCGAGGTGGTCCGCAATGGTTTTGTTGTAGTGGCCGCGAATCAGTTCATCCAGCACTTCACGCTCACGCGGGCTCAGGCTGGTCAGCGCCTGCTTGACGCGATACACCTCCAGATCGGTGTCACTGATC
>DATCIC010000292.1:0-2360 GCA_036508025.1 Rhodoferax sp.
AAGCTGACTTTGGATTTCTCCGGAACCGGCCATTCGCCACCGATGCCAGAAACTCGGGAGCAGTCAGACAAGGACGAGGATCAATTTTTCCGGTTGGCCGTCAGCAGCGCAGGGTAACCGGTCACACAGGTCACGACTGTGGATGGCTCTTCCCGACCAGTTGCGGTCTTTGGTGTGCAGCGCCACAAAGCAGTCACTGGGCGGTTCGAGTTCTCCATTCCCGTCATTCGCTGTAAAAAATCTGTCTGTGATCATGGACTACTCTTCTGCAGTGGTTGCTGTCGATCGCGGCACCGACTTCAACTCAAGGTGTCGAGCACATTGCGGTCATCTGGCGCTGGCGCATTCCATGCGCTCATAGCGATTGCGGGACGGATGATTCAAGTCTGCCTGTTGCGAGCCTTGGGTCTTCTGCTGTTTTGGGGCCCGCTGGGTTGCGGGCCAGTTCGCGGTAAAGCGCTTCCGGCGTCACCCCGATTTCCCGAGCGATCTCTATCCAGCCGCCACGCGGGGCAACTCACCATGCAGTGCGAGCGAGCCATCCAGGCGTTCCCAGACCGTGCGCAATGAGAGCGTGCTCCGCACGGGCGCGGGCCCGCTGAACCTCGCTGTCCAAATGGCCGGCTAGATCGGAAAGCCACGCGACATCATCTCGCTGTGCTTAGCGGGACTGACTCACGGCACAAGTAGCAACGGACAATGTCGCAAAAGGCCTCTGCGCAATACAGCCGGGTCATATTTTTCCGATCATGTGGGTCATTTTCAGTCTGATCGGCAAAATCGTACGATAGACAATCGACGCCGATACGCGACAATCAGCTTTCTGCCCGAAAAAAACCATGCAAACCAAGACTTTCTCCATCCTCCCTGTCCTCTTCGTCATCGCTGCGGGCGTTCTGGTTCCCGGCTCGGCGTCCTTCGCGAGTGGTCAACACGCAACCAAGCCCGCGTCCCACAAGAATGCCGCGTCTCACCAGAAGGCCGCGGCCACCGAGAACGCCCCGCCGCCACTTGCTGCTCAGACCGCTTTGGCGGGCAGCCCACCGGCGCTGCCCGCCAAAGCATGGCTGCTGATGGACTTCGACTCCGGCGAGGTGCTCGCCTCGGCCAACGCTGACGAACCGCTGCCGCCGGCGTCGCTCACCAAGATGATGACCAGCTACCTGGTCGAGCAGGCGCTCCGCTCCGGCAAGCTCAAGCAAACCGACCTGGTCTCGGTCAGTCAGAACGCTTGGTGCCGAGGTACGAGCACCGAGTCGTGCATGTATCTGCCGCTGAACAGCCAGGCCACGGTGATCGACATCCTGCGCGGCATCATCATCCAGTCGGGCAACGACGCGTCCAAGGCGATTGCCGAGCACATGGCCGGCTCCGAAGAGGGCTTTGCCAAGCTGATGAACGCCGAAGCCCTGCGCCTCGGTATGACGCACACGCATTTCGTGAACCCCACGGGCCTGCCCGACCCGGCGCACAAGTCGTCTGCGCGTGACCTCGCCATCCTGGCGCGCGCAATCATCCACGACAGCGTTGACTATTACCCGATCTACGCAGAACGCGAGTTCAAGTACAACGGTATCAAGCAAGGGAACCGCAATGCCCTGCTCTACACCGATCCCACGGTTGACGGACTGAAGACTGGCCACACCGATGCGGCCGGCTACTGCCTGGTCACCTCATCCAAGCGCAACGGGATGCGCCTGATCACGGTCATCCTCAACACCAACAGCGCTCAGGCGCGTGCTGACGAGACGCGAGCGCTGCTCGGTTGGGGCTTCAGTAACTTCGAGAAGGCCACCCCGATTCAGCCGAACACGGTAGTCACGACGGCCAAGGTCAGCTTCGGCAAGGCAGACACGGTCGCCGCGGGACTGGGAGCACCGTGGATGTTGACCGTGCCGCGCGGCCAGCAAGTGCAGACCTCGGTGGAGCTCAAGGCGGGCCTGGAGGCGCCGGTGACCAAGGGCTCTGTGATCGGCAAGGTGGTCGCGACCTCGAACGGTAAGCCAATGGGCGAAGCCCCGCTCGTCGCGCAGGCCGATGTGGAACGCGCGGGCCTGCTGCTGCGCATGTGGCAGCACATGGCCAAGTTGCTCGGAAAGTGAACGCTGGCAGGCCAGCGCCAACCATGCCAGCGATCACACATATCGGGCCGGCATGCGGACGCAATTTGACGGTCAGTGTCAGGTTTCAGCCGAGGCTGTGCAAAAACACAATGCCGAAGTAGCCGGATATTCAGGAGATCCGGCACGGCTGATGCGAACGTCCGTTTTCCCATTTCGATGGGGCAAAACGAATGACCGCTTTAAACAACCCTGGCTGACTGCAATGGGCACAGACTTGCCCCACGGGCCATTTCTGTG
>DATCIC010000293.1:0-3410 GCA_036508025.1 Rhodoferax sp.
AAATGGTATATATTACACGGCGGTCACATTGCGTTGTCGTTAGCGCTGGTGAATCGTTCGGCCAAAGTCCGCTGCTCCGGCGGGCTTTGCTTTTATGTTTCGGAGCCATGTAGAGGACTACCATGTATAAAAACCTCGCCACCGCGCTCGCGGCCGCCTGTTTTATTTCCCCCATTTTTTCGCAAGCAGCCGAGCCGGGCGCCCCGGTCAACGAGCCGCTCAAAATCGGCTTTGTCTACGTCGCGCCATTGACCGATTTGGGCTGGGTGCGCCAGCACGACGAGGGGCGCCGGGCCGTTGAGGCAGCCTTGGGTGCCCGGGTCAAAACCACCTATGTTGAAAACGTGGCCGAAGGGCCGGACGCCGAGCGCGTGATTCGCGACCTCGCCGCCACCGGCCACAAGCTCATCTTCACGCCCAGCTTTGGCTACATGGAGCCCACGCTCAAGGTGGCGCAGGAGTTCCCGGACGTCAAGTTCGAATCCATCACCGGCTACAAGACCGCGCCCAACGTGGCTGTGGCCAATGCGCGCTACTACGAGGGCCGCTACCTGGCCGGCATTGCCGCCGGGCGCATGACGACCAGCCATGTGGCCGGTTACGTGGCGGGCTTTGCGATTCCCGAAGTGCTGCAAGGCATCAATGCCTTTGCGCTGGGCATGCGCTCGGTTGACCCGAAGGCAGAAGTCAAAGTCGTGTGGCTCAATACTTGGTTTGATCCCAGCCGCGAGCGCGACGCCGCCATGACGCTGTTCAACCAGAACGTCGATGTGATTGCTTTTCACACCGGTTCATCGGCCGTCATGGTGGCGGCGCAGGAGCGCGGCAAACTGGCCGTCGGCTACCACTCGGACATGCGAAAAATTGCACCCGACGCGCAGATCGTTGCCGTCACCCACCAATGGGGCCCCTACTACACCCAGCGCGCGCAAGCGCTGCTGGACGGCCGCTGGAAGAGCGGCAACGTATGGGGCGGCGTGCGCGAGGGCATGATCAAGGTGGTGGGTTTTGGCTCGAAGGTCCCGAAGGCGGTGCAGCAAGAAGTACTGGCGCGGCAAAAAGACATTGCGGCGGGCAAGCTGCACCCGTTCCATGCGAATCAAGCGGTGCTGGACAACCAGGGCAAAGAGGTGATTGCCCCAGGCCAGACGCTCAGTGATGAGCAGATTCTCAAGATGAACTGGCTGGTGCAAGGGGTGCAGGGCCAGCTGCCCTGACTGTCCGAGGTCACGCTTACAATCTGGCCCAACCTGGAGCCTCATTCTCATGACGATCAAAAGTGACAAATGGATTCGCCACATGGCAGAGACCACCGGCATGATCGAGCCCTTTGAACCGGGCCAGATCCGCCAGGACGCCAATGGCAACAAGATCGTCAGCTATGGCACCAGCAGCTACGGCTATGACATTCGCTGCGCACCCGAGTTCAAGGTTTTCACCAACATCCACAGCACCGTCGTCGACCCGAAGAACTTCGACGAAAAAAGCTTTGTCGATTTTCATGGCGACAGCTGCATCATCCCGCCCAACAGTTTCGCGCTGGCGCGCACGCTGGAGTACTTTCGCATTCCGCGCAATGTGCTCACCATCTGCCTGGGCAAAAGCACCTACGCGCGCTGCGGCATCATCGTCAACGTCACGCCTTTTGAGCCCGAATGGGAAGGCTACGTCACGCTTGAATTCAGCAACACCACCCCCTTGCCGGCCAAAATTTACGCCGGCGAGGGGTGCGCGCAAGTTCTGTTTTTTGAGAGCGACGAGGTCTGCGAAACCTCGTACAAAGACCGTGGCGGCAAATACCAGGGACAAGTTGGCGTGACGCTGCCCCGAGCTTGAGGTCGGCGCACCGGGCGCTTGCGCCGCAGGCGCAATAAGCAGAATCGCAGCGAGTACCATTGGCAACCTATGCATTCGACTTGTTTCCCTGACTAACGCGCCATGAACGCTTTCTTTCACACCTTATCTTGGGTCCATCTGGACTGGGTTTTGGTGGTGGTGGTTGCCTGGCTCTTGATTGGTGTGCTGGGTGTGTTTGCCTTGCGGCGTTTCAGGCTGGTGGCTGTGGTGCTGTTTCCGGCGGGCGGGCTTGTCGCTTTGCTGTTGCTGGGTGTGGGCGTCAGCGCAGCGTTCAGTGTCCCCGAGGTGGCCGTGTTGCCGATCGGTTTGCCGCAGCTGCCCTTTCACTTGCGACTGGACAGCCTATCCGCCTTTTTCCTGATCGTCATTGGCGGGGTCGGTGCCGGGGTCTCGGCCTTTGCCGCCGGGTATTTTCGCCAGGGTGAGGGCACGCCGCCCGGCTTGATCTGCCTTGAATACCATATCTTTCTGGCCAGCATCGCCATGGTGGTGATCGCGGACGATGCCTATGCCTTCATGGTGGTGTGGGAGACCATGGCGTTTTCCTCGTTTTTTCTGGTCATTGCCAACCACCGCATTCCTGAAATCCGTTTTGCGGGTTATCTCTACATGCTGGTCGCCCACATCGGCGCCCTGGGAATTTTGCTGTGTTTCGGTGTGTTGCAGGCCAACACCGGTAACTACACTTTTGCCAACATGCGGGCCCAGCATCTGTCGCCGTTCTGGGGTTCGGTGGCTTTTGTGCTGGCGGTGTTTGGTTTTGGTGCCAAGGCCGGCATCTTGCCGCTGCACGCCTGGCTGCCCGAGGCGCATCCGGCGGCACCTTCACCGTTTTCCGCCTTGATGAGCGGTGTCATGCTCAAGATCGCGCTGTATGGCATCCTGCGCGTGTCGTTTGACTTGCTGCAGACAAAAATTTGGTGGTGGGGTGTGATGCTGATGGCGGTCGGCCTGGCCACGGCGCTGTTCGGCGTTGTGTTCTCCACCGTGCAGGTCGAAATGAAACGCCTGCTGGCCTATTCTTCAATTGAAAACGTCGGCTTGATTTGCACCGGTTTCGGTTTGTCGCTGTTGTTCTCAAGCTATGGCATGCACGCCCTGGCCGCCCTGGCCCTGACGGCGGCCCTCTACCACCTGTTAAGCCACGCGTTTTTCAAAAGCCTGTTGTTCTGCAGCACCGGCGCCGTCTTGCACGCCACCGGTGAGCGCAGCCTGGGCAAGTTGGGTGGCCTGATGCGCTACATGCCTTGGGTGGCCTGGCCGACCCTGATTGGCGTGCTGGCCTGTGCCGGATTGCCGCCGTTTGGCGGTTTCATTGCCGAGTGGTTGCTACTGCAAAGTTTCTTGTTCACCTCCGGCTTGCCGAGCTCGGTGCTGAATATGCTGGTGCCGGTGCTGGCGGCCTTGATTGCGCTGATTGCCGCGCTGTCTGGCTACACCATGGTCAAGTACTTTGGCGTCATCTTCCTGGGCCAGCCGCGTGAGGAAAAGCTCTCAGGGGCGCACGACGCCGGCACGTGGGAGCGCGTGGGCATGCTTTGGCTCACGGCGGG
>DATCIC010000294.1:0-2734 GCA_036508025.1 Rhodoferax sp.
GAATCCTGCCGGGTGAGACTTTTCCGGCTGATGGTGTGGTGCTGCAAGGCGAGACAATGGTCGATGAGGCCTTGCTCACGGGCGAGTCGCGTCCGGTCGCGCGTGGCGTTGGCGCGACGGTGATCGCCGGCAGCCATAACCTCTCAACGGTGGTTCAGGTTCGGGTCGAGCGACTCGGCGATCAAACCCGTTTTGCCCAGATTGTGGCGCTGATGGAAAGCGCGTCAACGACCAAGCCACCGATCGCCCGCCTGGCGGATCGCATTGCCAAGCCTTTTTTGTTGGCGGTCCTGTTGGCCGCGGGTCTGGCTGGCGCTTTCTGGTGGGGGCGGGGACCGGGCCATGCCCTGATGGTGGCGGTGGCGGTGCTGGTTGTGACTTGCCCTTGTGCCTTGTCATTGGCAACGCCGGCTGCCATGTTGGCGGCAGCGGGCACTTTGGCGCGACGGGGCGTGCTGGTACGTCGACTGGAGGCCTTTGAGGCGTTGGCGGCGATTGACACGGTGGTGTTTGATAAAACGGGCACCTTGACGCGCGATGCCATGGTATTGGGGGACGTTCAGACGCGAGCGGGCGTCGACCCAGAGCAGGCGCTGGCCATGGCTGCGGCTTTGGCACACTATTCACTGCACCCGGTATCGCGGGCCTTGGTGCTGGCGGCGGGCGGGGCCGCAAGCTCTGCGCCGTGGCAGGCCGAAGGCGTGCGCGAGCTGGCAGGCGCCGGGGTGTCGGGCCGGGTCCGGTCTGACAGCGCAGGTGGTGCACCGATTGATCTGCGACTGGGTTCTGCTGACTTCTGTGATGTTGAGATTACCCGGCCAGACACCTTGCAGGCCTGCTTGAGCGATGCGCAAGGCTGGCTGGCGACTTTTGAATTTCATGAACATCTGCGATCAGATGCAGTGGCTACGGTGGAGGCACTTCAGGGTGCGGGCATCGCAGTGCACCTGTTGTCGGGCGATAGTCTGCCGGCGGCGGCCAAGGTTGGCGCTCAGGTTGGCATCACCGCGTTCAAAGGCGCCTGCTCACCCCAGGACAAGCTCGATTTTCTGCGCCATGCCCAACATCAGGGGCGTAAGGTCGCTGTCGTGGGCGATGGCCTGAACGATGGTCCGGTACTGGCCGGCGCCCACGTGTCGTTTGCCTTTGGTCAGGCGGTGCCGCTGGCACAGGCGCAGGCGGATTTCGTGGTGCTGGGCGATCAATTGGGGGCGGTGACGCAAGCGCTGAGTCTGGCTCGTCGTACCCTGCGTGTGGTGCGGCAAAATCTCTGGTGGGCGGCCGGTTACAACGCGGTGTGTGTGCCGCTGGCCATGGTGGGGTGGATGCCAGCTTGGCTGGCGGGTCTGGGTATGGGCATGAGTTCCTTGTTAGTGGTGCTCAATGCCTTGCGCTTATCCGACATTGGCAAAGGACATTTTTGAATTTTTCACCCTCCGTAGCGACTGGAGACAGGGCTGGTAATGCCGTGGCTCAAGCCACAACCATCCTCGTGGTCGAGGATGCGTTGGACGACTTTGGTTTGATCAAATCCTGTCTGCAACAAGCCGGATTCTGCCGAGACGACCATCAGCCGCCCCTGAACTGGGCGAAGTCTCTGGCGCAAGGCATTGCGCAGGCGCGCCACTGCAGGCCCGATGTCATTCTGCTCAAAACTTCATTGCCTGATTCATCCGGGATGTCCACCGTGGTGGCGATGAATGCTGCCTTACCCAATGTGCCCATCATTGTGCTCAACGGCGTTGATGACGACAACGTTGCCATTGCCGCCCTCGAGGCCGGTGCGCAGGACTATTTGATCAGAGGCCAGTTTGATTACAAAGCCTTGGGGCGCACCATGCGCAACGCGCTGGTGCGTGCGAAGCTTGAGTCGCGTTTGCGCCTGTTTGAAGTTGCCCTGGATTCAGCTGCGAATGGCATTGTGATCACCGATATGCAGGGGAAAATTGAGTGGGCCAACTTGGCATTCACTCAGATGACCGGCTATTGTCTTGAGGAGTCGCTCGGCTGCAATCCGAGCCAGCTGGTGAGTTCCGGCAAGCATGATGGCGCGTTTTACCGGCAAATGTGGGCGACCATCCTGTCGGGGCAGGTCTGGCGCGGTGAGCTCATCAACCGGCGCAAGGACGGCACCTTTTATGACGAGGCCATGGCGATTGCGCCAGTGACTGCGGGCGACGGTTCGATTCGTAACTTTGTTGCCATCAAGCAAGACATCACTGAACGCAAGGCCGCCGAGCTGCTGATTCAAAAAAGCGAGCAGCAGCTGGAGTTGGCGCTGGCCGGCTCCGGCCTGGGTCTGTGGGACTGGCATGTCGGCAGCGGCGAGTTTGCGACCAGTGCGCGCTGGTGTGCCATGCTGGGCTACGGCCAGGATGAGATCGTACCCAACATCCGCAGTCTGGAGAAGCTGGTGCACCCGCAGGATTGGCCACTGGTCTGTGCCGCGCGGGACGCACACCTGAGCGGCGAAACGCGCGCCTATGAATCTGAACACCGGATGCGCCACAAAGACGGCCATTGGGTCTGGGTGCTGGAACGGGGCAAGGTGGTGGTCCGCGACGCCGATGGGGGACCCTTGCGTGCCGCCGGTACGCAGCTCGATATCAGCGACAACAAGCGCCTCAATCAGGAGGGTTCTGAGTTGCTGCGGCGCATTGAGTCGCTGATGCGTGAGGTCAGCAAGCCGCCTGCACTTGTTGAGCGCGAACGATCAGGTGAATCGGGTAGGTCG
>DATCIC010000295.1:0-9928 GCA_036508025.1 Rhodoferax sp.
GGTGCGAATGTCAGCGTGGGGCGCGGCACTGAGCATCCTTTCGAGTGGCTGGGCGCGCCATGGATAGCCGGGCCGCAACTGGCCAACGCGCTGAACGACGCTGCCATGCCCGGCCTGGTCTTCACGCCCATCGACTTCACGCCCGATGCGGGTCCGTACCGTCGCCAGCCCTGCCACGGGGTGCAGATCCGCGTACTCGACCGCGAACGCCTCGATGCCCCGTTACTCGGCGCGCTGCTGGTACGCACGCTGGCTCAACTGTGGCCCGACACCTTCGAACTGGGCCGGACGCAGGCGCTCGTTGGCTCGCAAGAGACGCTTGAGGAACTGCGCGCCGGCGTTGATGTCGCAACCATAGCTTCGCACTGGCAGCCAGGGCTGGCCGCCTTCCACGCGCGGCGTGAACGGTATCTGCTGTATTGACGCGTGCCGCCGAACTTGGCGACTCGGCCCCCCGGGATCGATATGGCCACCAGGCATCGTAGAACACTATTGCACTGCGTATAAGCCAGAGTCCTCGATGGGCAGCAGTTGAACGCACGCGGGCTCTACCCAATACGCACTGTCACTGAAAATTCGCTATCAGTCTGAAGGCGTCTGTCGCTGAGGTGCCGGGCACTTTTCAGCTTGAAGGTCTGTTTCAGGCACGTTGCCGAACGCCACGAACGGCTTCTGACTGGAGTCGAACGGCGTTGTTGAATAAATCAGAAATCCGCCGTGATTTCCGCGAACTGGCATGATGCCGGCTGATTCTCCTTCCCAAAACATCCAGTGCCCTACAAACATAGCGAGAGCCGTCGTCACAAATTTACAAAAGCCAAATATAAAGTGACCAACTGGGCGCAATACAACGCCGCATTGCGTCGGCGCGGCGACATCACGATCTGGTTTACTGAGGCGGCGATAAATGAATGGCGACCGGCAAAAACAGGAGCACGTGGGCGACCACAGGAGTATTCTGATCACGCCATTGAAACGGCCATTATGATCCGCCAAGTCTTTCATCTTCCGCTGCGCCAGACCGAAGGCTTCATGGTTTCACTGGCTCGTCTCATGAACGCGGCGATCAGCATTCCCGACTTCAGCAGCATCTCCAAGCGCAGCATCGAACTACCGCGCCATGTGCTGAGCAAAGCGCTGGATCCAGGCAGTCTCGTCATCGTGGACTCAACCGGGCTGAAGGTCTACGGCAAAGACGAGTGGCACCAAGAGAAACACGGAGTCGCGGCACGCAGAACTTGGCGCAAGCTGCATCTGGCGGTCGATGAAAATCATCAGATTCTGGCGTGCGAATTGACATCGCCCGAAGTGGGCGATCCCACGGCAGTGCCAGACCTTCTGAACCAAATTGAAATCCCGTTCGAAGTATTCATGGCCGATGGTGCCTATGATGGTGAGCCAGTGTCCAAGGCCGTGTCGGCCAAACAGCCCGGTGCCAAAGTAGTGGTGCCACCACACAAATCAGCGGTGCGCTCGGCAACAGACGACACCCAGCGCGACGCTCACATCCGAGCCATCGAAGAGCATGGGCGAATCGGCTGGCAAAAGAAGAACGACTACGGACTACGCAGCTACATTGAGCTAGCCATCCAGCGCTACAAAGGCATCATCGGCAACTGCATGAAGGCACGCGCTTTGCCACAGCAAAAGACCGAGGCGTGGATCGGTGCGTTTGCATTGAACAGGATGACCAGTCTTGGCATGCCAGCGTCAGTGAAAATCTAGAAAACGGACGAAAACGGGGTCGCGTTAACCCAATTCCGATGTATTCAACAACGCCATGCTAGGGAGAAAAATATCGCTCATCGAGATGGCTTGTGTGATGCAGGCCCGTGCCCTTGCCAGGGGCCAGAGCTTGAGGCGCAAGTTTGCGTCAAACGACACCAGCGTTGCAGCTTCGCGAGCCAGTTGTATGGCGGCGAACACAGTATCGCAGGAGCTGCTGGAGATAGCCATGGAAATGCCGGACACATGCAAAATCTTGCTGGCAGCCACTAGGTCGCTTGCCACTCCATTTTGCAGCCAGGCTGGTGTCATCCGGCTGGCCGCCGAACCAGCGCGCAGGTAGCTGAACTCATGCCCGTTCGGGCCGTGGCTCACAAAGTAAAGCCTGTGGGGTGCTCTGCATCACGCTCTATCGTCGTGGTGGCAACGCCCTCTTCCGTCCAAAGGTCCAGCAGTGACTGGCCGAACGTATCACGGCCAACGCGTGACAGGTAGCCACAGCGGGCGCCGGCCCGCGCGGCCGCGATGACAGAGTTGGTAGTGTCGCCACCAAAGCCCCGCAGATAGCCCGGCAGGCCGGCCGTGGTCTGATTGAACTCCACCATGGCTTCGCCAAGGGCAACTACATCGAATGTTTTCATTTCATTGTTCACTCTGCTTTTTACCCCCCCTCCCTATGCGAGTGGTATTTGCGTGTTACAAGGCCCAACCTACCCCGCTCGGAGCGAAAGGAATTTTGATTAGTGATCTTCACGCAGCACCTACGAACCACACCGGGCCCCAAGGAAGTCCGGATCGGCAGCGTCATCGGCTAACGCGACACTACCCTGGCCAGGGTAGGACGGTGCCCCAACGCTCGTCACCGTGGGTACCTCGCGCCCCCAATGGAATTGAGCTGAGCTTAAACGCGTGGCTTGTACGCCACCACATCAATCTCAACCCGTGCATCCACCATCAGGCGCGCCTCGGTGGTGGAACGCGCTGGTTTTTTGTCGCCGAAGTAGCTCATGTAGACGCGGTTGAAGCTGCCGAAATCGCGTGCGTCCTGCAGCCACACCGTGGTTTTGCAGACATCGTCCAGCGTGCAGCCGGCCAGCGCCAGAGCGGCAGAGAGGTTTTTCATGACCTGCCGCGTCTGCACTTCAATGCCGCCCTGCACGATTTCACCTTTTTCGTCGCCCGGAACCTGACCCGACACATAGACAAAGTCGCCCGCGCGCACGGCCGGCGAAAACGGCCGGGGCTGGTGGTCAGAGGCAATAGGGGGGTTGCCAAAGTATTCGAGTGCGGACATTGCGGAAAACTCCTGGTTGGGTGAAGAAAAGACAGGCCGTGAAACCCCCAGACCGGTAGACACCAGACTGGTGCGCATGACAGAGCGCCATACCCCTGGATCAGGCTGCTTGGCCATCAATGTGAAATATATTTTCATTTTCAATTTTAGATATTAGGGTTTGTACCCATTTTTACAAAAGAAAATGTCGCATATTCTTCGAAACTTGAAAAATACTTTCACTTCTAAGGAGATCGGCATGTTGAAAAAATTATGGATCAACCGTCGCAATGCGGTTGCTTGGGCGCTGATGGTGAGTGGTGCGGCCCTGTTCCCAATCGGCGCTCAGGCGCAAACGCTTTCACATTCCGCGCTCAACCTGGCCATGACTGCCGAACCGCAAACGTTGGACCCGATGGCATCCCCCACGGATCTGGTGGCCACCATCATGCAGCATGTGTATGAGCCGCTCTTTACCTTTGACGCCAGCTGGAAAATAGTGCCGATGCTGGCTGAAAGCCTGCCCAAAGTGTCAGCCGACGGCAAGCGCTACAGCATCACGCTGCGCAAGGGTGTTCAGTTGCACAATGGCCGCGAGATGAACGCCGAAGATGTGGTGGCCAGCCTCAAGCGCTGGATGGATGTGTCGCCACGCGGCAAGGCGCTTTCCAAAGACGTGGCAGACCTGTCCGTCAATGGCAGCCATGGCATCGAGATCACGCTCAAGACACCCTATGCGCCGCTGTTGTCGCAGCTGGCCATGCCTTCCGGCATGGCAGCCATCATGGCCAAAGAGTCGATTGCCACCCCGCTGAAAGAATTCGTCGGAACCGGCCCGTACAAATTCAAGGAGCGCCGTCCTGATCAGTATGTTTTGCTGACGCGCTTTGACCAGTACTCTGCCCGCAATGAGGCCCCCAGCGGCTATGGCGGCAAGAAAACCGCGATTGCCGATGAGTTGCGTTTCATTCCCGTGCCCAACGCCAACACGCGCGTTGAGGGCTCGCTGGCCGGGCAATACCACTTTGCCGACCTGCTGCCCACCGAAGCCCTGGGGCGCCTTGAAAAGTCGGGCGGCAAGACCGTCCCCATCCTGACGCCGTCCTTCGGATTTCCGTACTTTGTGTTCAATACCAAAGAAGGCGTGATGGCCTCCCAGCCCTTGCGCAAGGCGGTGCAAACCAGCTTTGGTGAAGGTGAAATGCTGGCCGCCGGGTTCGGCGACACGCGTTTCTTCGTGGCTGAGCCCAATCACTTCCCCAAAGGCACGCCTTTTTATTCAACCGCCGGTGCGGCCAGCTATAACGAGCGCGATGCGGTCAAGGCCAAAAGCCAGGCCGTCCAGGCCGGGTACAAGGGCGAGCCCATCCGCATCCTGACCAGTCGCCAGTACGATTTTCACTACAACATGGCGCTGATCATGGCCGAGCAGCTCAAGCGCGCCGGTTTCAAGGCCGAGCTGAATGTGGTGGACTGGGCTACGTTGGTGCAGCGTCGCGGCGACTCCAGGCTCTGGGACATTTACATCACGCATTCAGGTCAGTTCCCAGAACCCATGCTGTCCCCGCCGCAACTGGGCGACGGCGCGCCGGGCTGGTGGAATTCACCGGCCAAGCAGGCCACACTGGCTGCGCTGAACCAGGAGCCCAACCCCGCCAAGCGCGGTGCCTTGTGGGGTGCGGTGCAGCAGGTGATCTATGACGAAGTGCCCTATATCAATATTGGCAAGTTCAACAGCCTGTCGGCCAAATCGCCTGCGCTCCAGGGCTATGTGCCTTCGACCTGGCCCTTCTTCTGGAATACCGGCCTGAAGAACTAATGCCCCCACGCTTGTCGCTTCACGTACCACGCTGCCCCCCGAGGGGGGCTTGCTTGTGGCGGCGCTGCGCGGCGCACTTCATCCGGTTAAAGAGAATTTATCATGACACGCTATCTATTGTCGCGCCTCATGGGCATGCTGCTGGTTATGGCGCTCGTGGCAGTCATCGTGTTTGTGCTCACGCGCGCCGCGTCGGGAGACCCCATCGCGGTGCTTCTGGGTGACCAGGCGACGGCTGAAGACATTGCCCGTGTGCAGAAAGAGTATGGCCTGGACAAGCCGCTGCCGGTGCAGTTTGGCTACTGGCTCAAGGAGTTGTCGCAGGGCAACCTGGGTGAGTCCATTTTCCTGCAGCGCCCGGTCACGCAGGCGCTGTGGGAGCGGGCCGAGCCCACCACCTTGCTGTCACTGATGGCCGTCTTCATCGCTGCGGCGATCGGAGTGCCCTGCGGCATTGTCTCGGCGGTTTTTCGCGGCAAATTCATCGACCAGTTGTTGACCGGCTTTGCCATGCTGGGCGCCAGCATTCCCAGCTTCTGGTTCGGGCTGGTGCTGATGCAGATTTTTGCGGTGTCCATGGGCTGGTTTCCGGTGTCGGGTTACGGCGACCCGGGCGCCGGGCTGATTGAACGCATTCACTACCTGGTGCTGCCGTCGGTGGTGTTGGGTGTGCTCAACTCCGCCCTGATCATCCGCTTCACGCGCGCGTCCATGCTCGATGTGCTGGGCGAAGACTACGTGCGCACTGCCCGCGCCAAGGGCCTGCCTGAAAACGTGGTGGTGCTCAAGCACGCGCTGCGCAATGCGCTGGTGCCCATCATCACTGTTCTGGGCCTCACCGTCGCGCTGATGATTGGCGGCGCAGTGGTTACCGAAACCGTGTTTGGACTGCCCGGTGTCGGCAACCTTGTCGTGAGCGCTGTCCTGCGGCGCGACTACCCGGTGATCCAGGGCGCCTTGCTGGTGATTGCCATGATTTATGTGGTGATCAATTTCCTGACCGACCTGCTGTACATGGTGGTGGACCCCAGGGTGAAGTACTGACTGTATGAAAATTCCGCTGATTCTCAAAAAACTGTTCCGCCGCCGCATCGTGCTCGGCGCCGCCATCTGCTTGCTGGTCGTGGTGCTGGTCGCCTTGCTGGCCAACGTGATCACCGGCTACGACCCGAATGAAACCGCAGTCAGCCAGCGCCTGTCGGTGCCTACGGCCACCCATCTCATGGGCACCGACGAACTGGGGCGTGACCTGTTTGCGCGCATTGCCTTTGGCGGCCGCTATTCACTCACCATTGCGGCGTTGACGGCCATAGGCGCCATTACGTTTGGCACGTTATTTGGCCTGGTGGCGGGATTTTTCCGCCGGCTGGACGCGCCCATCATGCGAGTGGTGGACGCGATGATGTCTTTTCCCGACATCCTGCTGGCCGTTGCGCTGGTAGCCATTCTGGGGCCGTCCATGTTCAACGTGGTGCTGGCTCTGGTGCTGGTGTACACGCCGCGCGTGGCACGGGTCGTGCGCGCTTCCACGCTGGTGGTTCGTGAGCTGCTGTTTGTGGAGGCGGCGCGAGCCGTGGGTGTGTCAACGGCCCGCATCTTGTGGCGACACATTCTGCCCAACCTGATGTCGCCCATTCTGGTGCAGGCCTCCTTCATCTTTGCTTATGCCATTTTGGCCGAGGCGGCGCTGTCCTTTCTGGGCGTGGGCGTGCCGCCTGAAATACCGACCTGGGGCACCATGGTGGCGGGCAGCCAACAGTATGCGCACGACGCACTCTGGGTTGTTCTGTTTCCCGGATTCGCCATCATTCTGACCGCGCTGTCATTGCAGTTGCTGGGTGACGGCGTGCGCGACCTGCTGGACCCCCGGCTTAAGAAGTCCATGTGAGAACCAGTCCATGAAACCGTCCCTGACATCCCCTGATCCCTTGCGGCTCGATGTCCGCAACCTGAGCACTTTTTTTGACACCGATGAGGGACTGATCCGCTCGGTGGCCGATGTCAGCTTCAGCATCCGTCCTGGCAAAACCACTGCGCTGGTGGGCGAGTCCGGCTCGGGCAAGTCAGTGACCAGCTTGAGCCTGATGCGACTGCTGTCCCGCACCGACTCCACCCAGGTCAGCGGCCAGGCCCTGTTTACCAACCGCGCCGGTGAAACGCTGAACTTGCTGGCCTTGCCCGAGCCCGCCATGCGCCGCATACGCGGCAATGAGATTGCGATGATTTTCCAGGAGCCCATGACCAGCCTGAACCCCGTCTTCACTGTGGGTGAACAGATTGCGGAGTCGGTGCGCCTGCACATGGGGCTGGACCGCGCGGCGGCCCTGGCTCACGCCCTGCGCATGCTTGAACTGGTGGAAATACCGGCTGCCGCGCAACGCCTGCATGAATACCCGCACCAGCTGTCTGGCGGCATGCGCCAGCGCGTGATGATTGCGCTGGCCATGGCCTGCAACCCGACCTTGCTGATTGCCGACGAACCCACCACCGCGCTGGATGTCACCATCCAGGCGCAGATTTTGGAGCTGATGCGGCGTCTGCAGACTGAGACCGGCATGAGCATCCTGTTCATCACGCACAACCTGGGGGTGGTGGCCCACCACGCCGATGATGTGGCGGTGATGTATGCGGGCCGCATTGTCGAGGCGGCCCCTGTGAGGGAACTCTTTGCCTCGCCCCAGCACCCCTACACCCAGGGCTTGCTGGCCTGCCTGCCGGCACAGCAGCGCAAGCGTGAACTGGCCAACGGAGAAACGCGCGGCAAGCGCCGCCTCTATGCCATTCGCGGCCAGGTCTCCAGCCCGCTGGCGCCACCGCCAGGCTGTGCGTTTGAGCCGCGCTGCGACCATGCCCTGGCGGCGTGCAAGGAAGCCATGCCCGCCTTGGAAAGTGCTGGACCGCAGCGTGCCGTGCGCTGCATCCTCGTCTCTGAAACTGCAATTGTGCCTTTGGAGACCGCATGAGCGCGCCACTGATCGAAGTTAAAAACCTGCACCGCTACTTTGGCGCGCCTGCCAAGCCGGTACGTGCGGTAGATGATGTATCTTTTTCCATCCAGCCCGGCGAAACGCTGGGGCTGGTGGGGGAATCGGGCTCTGGCAAAAGCACCATTGGGCGTACCCTGCTGCGCTTGATTGAAAGCACGTCGGGCCAGGTGCTGTACCGGGGCGAAGACCTGGGCGCGGCCTCGAACGCCCGCATGCGCGCCCTGCGCAGCAAGCTGCAGATGATTTTTCAGGACCCCTACGCCAGCCTGAATCCGAAAATGCGCGTAAAGGACATTCTGGGGGAGGCCTTGCAGGTGCACGGCCTGGCCAAAGGCAAGGTGGTCAGGAATCAGCGCATCGTCGAATTGCTGGAACTGGTTGGCCTGCGCGCCGAGCATGCCAGCCGCTATCCGCATGAATTTTCTGGTGGCCAGCGCCAGCGGATTGGTGTGGCCCGAGCCCTCGCGGTTGAGCCCGAGTTCATCGTGGCTGACGAGCCCTTGTCCGCGCTGGACGTGTCGATTCAGGCGCAGGTGGTCAACCTGTTGTGCGACCTGCGCGACCGCCTGTCGCTAACCATGCTGTTCATCTCGCACGACCTCGACGTGGTGGAATATTTGTGCGACCGGGTGGTCGTGCTGTACCTGGGCCGCGTGATGGAAGTGGCGCCCACGGCCGAGCTGTTTTCCCGGCCTTTGCACCCCTACAGCCAAGCCCTGCTGGCCGCCTCACCCAAGCCCGACCCCGAGAAAAAAAACGCGCACATTGCGCTCATGGGTGACATTCCCAGCCCCGTCAACCCGCCTTCCGGTTGCGTGTTCCGTACCCGCTGCCCGCACGTGATCGACGCCTGCTCTGGCATCCGCCCCGAATTGCGTGACATGGGGCAGGGCCGTTTCAAAGCCTGCATCCGCGATGACATCGCGCTGGTGACGGCGTAATAAAAAGGACTCATTCATGACCACTTTACAAGACATTCTCGACCCGCAGATTGACCACTCTTTCAAGGGCTTTCCGCACACCAGCCCGCCCTTGCGCCGCTCGCAAATTGCCGCCCAGAACTGGCGCGTGCTGGACGGTGATCTGCCGCTGCCGCTGGCGCTCGTCAAGCAGCAGGCCCTGCAGCACAACCTGTCGTGGATGCAGCGCTTCGCTGCCGACCACGGCCTTGACATGGCCCCGCACGGCAAAACCACCATGTCGCCCCAGCTTCTCAAGCGCCAGCTGGACGAGGGGGCCTGGGGTCTGACCTTTGCCACCGTGGTCCAGGTGCGTGCCGGTGTATCAGCGGGTGCGCACCGCTGCATGATCGCCAATCAGGTGTTCGCCGCACTTGACTTGGCCGGTATCCAGGACATGCAGCGTGAACACGCCGGACTGCGCGTGGCGTTTCTGGTGGACTCGGTGGCGCAACTGGCGTTGATTGAAGCCTGGTATCTGTCGCAGAGCGACTCCCAGGCACCCGTGCGGGCTTTTGAGGTCCTGCTGGAAATCGGCGTCGAGGGCGGCCGTACTGGTTGCCGCAGCCAGCAAGATGCGTTGACGCTGGCCCGGCGCCTCCATGACAGCCCGGCATGCCGTCTGGTTGGCATCGAGTGCTACGAAGGCCTGGGCGCGACCGGGCAATCAGCGGCGGATGAAGTGTATGCCGCGGCGCTGATGCAGCGCGTTTGCGACATTGCCGTCGCCTGTGACCAGCAGCATTTTTTCGACAATGAGGAGGTGCTGGTCACGGCTGGCGGCTCGGCGATTTTTGACCTGGTGGCGAGCCGGCTCAGGCCCCAACTTTCGCGGCCGGTGCGCGGCCTGATGCGATCGGGTTGCTACGTGACGCACGACCATGGGTTTTACAAACGCATGGTCAGCGCGGTCAATTCGCGTCTGCACTGCCGCGACGGCCTGCAGGCGGCGATGGAAGTATGGGCTTCGGTGCAGTCCTGCCCCGAGCCCGGCCTGGTGATCCTCGCGGTGGGCAAGCGCGACATTTCCTACGATCTTGATTTGCCCATTCCGATCTCTTTTTGCAACCGGGGTAGCGGTGCCGTCACCGATGCACCGGCCGACTGGAAGGTCAGCGGCTTGAACGACCAGCACGCTTATTTGCGTGGCACCGGGCCCGAGCAT